>JAJYMI010000038.1 GCA_021787125.1 Thermoplasmata archaeon
CGCTCCTGAGAAGACAACCATAAAGGACATGCTGACGATAGCCTGGATTCTTTCACTTGTAATTGGCATTATTCTTTTGATCACAGGACTGATATCGTTCGGGATAACCGCAATAGTGGGAGTAGTTGACATCGTAGTCTTTTATGAGTGTAGGGAAATTATCAAACTTACGAATCAGAGGCAGCTCTCGGCAGCAAAAGAGAAGACGCTCATATGGATGATAGTTGGTCTGATATTCGGGTTCATCATAGTCGGATTCTTCATGGTGATCGCATACATCAAGTTCGATGATCTGATGAGGGCTTACCAGAATGCAGCTAGACAGCAGACCCAGTGATCATTCCATCCAGTCAGTTCCAACGGACCGGAAGCTCACCTTTGGGATATAGAGATTGACCCTTTTGTGTGCATTTCTCTGAACCAGAGAGTATATCCTTTTTACTTCCTGACTGGAACATCCTTCGACCTTGCACTGTTCTGGTGTCTTCAGGTACTCCAGGCATTCGAGAATCTTGTCAAGCCTTTCGTACGATATGCCAAGTTCCTTTTCATCCGTCTGGCCTTCCCACAGATCGGCGCTTGGCGCCTTCTTGAGAAGCCATTCCGGAAATTTGTAGCCCCTGGCCACTTCGTATACCTGTGTCTTGTACAGATCTCCTAGGGGCTGAAAGTCAGACCCCCCGTCTCCAAATTTAGTGAAGTATCCTGTCAGCAGTTCACTCTTGTTAGAGGTACCTGCAACGAGACCATTGCATTCGTTTGCTTTCATGTACAAGAAAACCATTCTCAGTCTGGCCTTTATGTTACCGATAATCCTATCTTCCTTTGTTTCCCTTTCAAAGAAGCTAAGAGCATCGCTCATTACCACTTCCTCGTAGGGCAGATTTAGAAACTCGGCTACTCTCCTTACATCCTTACTCTCCTGTCCAAAAGGAAGTGAGTAGAGGTGTATCTTCTCCTTCTTGATGTTCCTCTTTAGGATGTGTGCAACCAGAGCAGAATCTATACCTCCAGATATGCCCAGTACAACGTCCCTCGAACCCACAAATTCCTTGACGAAAACATCCAGAACTTCGGTGGTTCCTTCAAGAAGCTCCATCAGTGGTGGAAACGTGGAAATAATAATAAACCTTGTGCATTTGAGGTAGAAGGAAGCCGGGGTGGCCCAGACCGGTAAGGCGCAAGCCTGGAACAGTTTTACAGAAAGCTTGTTCTCGCAAGAGATCGGGAGTTCAAATCTCCCCCCCGGCGTACCTTGCCCCGAGTTTTCTATATTTGGCTCGCACGATAAGTCCAGCAGTCTCATTGTCTGTCGAGAGACTTTTTCGACTGGATCGCCTCAATTGACTTCCCGAAAAACGGTATTTTCAGAGAGAATCCACCTAAGCCAAATATTAATAGAAAATGCGGATTTAGAATTGTTTTCGGTGATCACATGACAAATAAAATCGAAATGAAT
The DNA here is from genome assembly GCA_021787125.1 of Thermoplasmata archaeon. GTDB lineage: Archaea > Thermoplasmatota > Thermoplasmata > Thermoplasmatales. The sequence continues at coordinate 1,460 of JAJYMI010000038.1, forward strand.
CGACCTATAGTTGAGATGGACGGAGATGAGATGACGAGGATTCTCTGGTCGTCCGTAAAAGAAAATTTGCTCTTACCGTATGTGAATCTGAAGACCGAATATTACGATCTGCACGTTAGTAACAGAGACAAGACCGATGACCGAGTAACGTTCGATGCAGCTAGTGCTGTTAAGAAATGGGGAGTAGGCGTAAAATGCGCCACCATCACACCGAACGCAGACAGAGTCAAGGAGTACAACCTGAAAAAGGAGTGGCCCAGCCCCAACGGCACGATCAGGAAAATTCTTGACGGTACGGTGTTCAGAGCTCCCATCATGATAAATTCCGTTAAACCAGCAGTACGGTATTGGAAGAAGCCTATCATCGTGGCTAGGCACGCCTTCGGAGACATCTACGACGGAGTCGCTATAAGGTTCAATGAGCCCGGATCTGCTGAAATAACATACAAGAGTACATCTGGACACGATGAAAGAGTAAAATATCCAGACTTCAAGGGATCAGGGGTCTTGATTGGCATCTACAACATTGACAAATCCATCGAGGGTTTTGCAGATGCATCGTTCAAGTATGCAATCATGAAAAAGGTGGATCTCTGGTTCGCGGCAAAGGATACGATATCGAAGGTCTATGACGCAGATTTTAAGGAAATATTCAGGAAAATATACGAGACAAGGTACAAGGAGGAGTTTGCAAGGCTCGGAATAAATTACAACTACTACCTAATCGACGATGCGATCTCCAGAGTGGTAAGGTCCGAGGGAGGTTTCGTATGGGCCTGTAAGAATTATGACGGGGACGTTTTCTCAGATATGGTTTCGACAGCGTTTGGTTCGCTCGCTCTCATGACCTCTGAGCTCTTTTCGCCTGAGGGATACTATCTGTCGGAGGCGGCACACGGAACGGTCCAGAGACACTACTACAAGTACCTCAAGGGTGAGAAGGTATCGACTAATCCAACTGCCCTAATCTTTGCGTGGACGAGAGGACTGAAGAGGAGAGGCGAAATAGACGGACTGAAGGATCTTGCAGAATTCTCTGAGAAGCTAGAGAATGCAGTTATAAGCACAATAGAGAAAGACAAGATTATGACGCAGGACATCGCAAAGCTGTCAGAACCATCGGTCTCTGAACACGTGACCTCTGAAGAATTCATTGCAGCAGTAAAGAAGAATCTGGAGAAGTCGTTGAGGAACTGAACGATAAACATATACTGAGATCTAAGTAGTGAGTTTCGATTGAATTCTATCGTATCCGGTAGAGAGATCGCTCGAATGGTATCATCCGTCATCTGGTCGCATGGGGATAAGAAAATATTTGCATTATCTTCTGTTCCAATCAGAAGAAGGGCGAAAAGTTGAGGAAGTGCATAGTTGCCGGAGTCCTGATAATGAGCATGGATGGAAGGAAGGTACTTCTTGTAAAACACAGGAAACTCGGGGTTTGGATCTACCCGGGGGGACATATCGAGGAAAACGAGACTCCACTCGAGTGTGCCGTAAGAGAATCGGAGGAAGAAACTGGAGCATCATTTGACGTCCTGAATACGGACGAATTCACGGTGCGAGCTGAGGCGGCGAACAGTCTGCCCAGACCGTTGGTCATAATGGATGAAATTGTGCCATACTCTACTGGAGCACACGAGCACTTCGATATGATATATCTAGGAATTGCGAGGGGTATGGAGTTCCATCCAAATAACGAGTCTACTGATTGCAGGTGGTTCGAAAAGGAAGATATTGAAAGCATTGAGACCTTCGAGAACGTGAAAGAAATCATCAAATATGGTTTTAGCACCCTTGCAAACATCAAGAAGAAATAGAACTAACACTTTCAATTCGGTGCACCATTTTCCGAGGATCTTAAGGACAAATCTTAATTAGACCTTTGAATAACACACTATGGAAAACGGAGAGATTATAGAATATCCAACGTTCGATGGATCTAGTGTAAAGGCATTCCTTGTAGGCGATAAGAGTTCTAAGAGTGCTGTCATTGTGGTTCAGGAGATCTGGGGGCTGACCAATTACATCAAGAATTATTCGCGACGACTCGCGTCTCTTGGATTTCTTGTGCTCGCTCCACACCTTTATTCCAGAAAAGAGGAATCCGATTTGTTCAGTCAGGAAAACATAGCAATGTCAATGAGACTCTTCTTCGAGATACCTCCAGAGAAGAGAGGTGATAAGGATTCGATAAGTGCGGCTATGGAAAGAGCAACGCCAGAACAGCGCGAGGTCATAACAAGGCTAATGATGGGAAGAGGAAAGCTGGAAGAGAGGATGATCAAGGATCTGGCTATGGGCTACGATTTTCTCAAACGGGATTTCGGACAAACAAAGTATGGAGTAGTAGGATTCTGCATGGGCGGTGGGCTATCATTCAGAATTTCGACTCACCTTCCGTTCGATGCTACCGTAGTATATTACGGGGCCAATCCCCCAGAGTTAGGCGATGTACTGAAGATGAGGGGCCCGATGCTAGGACTGTACGCGGGAGAAGATCCGAATATCAACAAAGGGATTCCGGATGCCATCAACAGTTTCTTGAAGTACAAGAAACAGATCGAACTGAAGATCTACCCCAACACGAGACATGCGTTTGCAAACAATGATGGAGCAGCCTACGACAAAGAGGCATCGGAAGATGCCTGGGACAAGGCATCCTCATTCTTCGGGAAGTACCTGAAATGAAAAAAAGAGATGAACTGCTCAGCGACTGTTTCCTGACTTGGACCTCAGTACTGGAAGATAAAGAAGTGGGTAAAAACAAAATTGAAATAGGTCGAGATTCCGAAAAACGATAGACCCCGCTACTTTCTCATCGCTATTGAAATAGCGCTTACTGGGCAGGCTGTTACACACGCATTGCAGAATATACAGTCGGATTCTCTCACAGGATCGCACTTGTCCGTCCTGTACTTGTTCCACTCCTCTGTTCCCTCTGCAATCTTCTTGTCGTTGCCCGTTCCTTTCTGTCCGGGATTGAGGAACCATTCATATACATTGACTGGGCATACGTCCATGCAAGAGCCATCCGCAATGCATGACTCCCAGTCCACAGCGACATTAGTTCCGTGAATGCCAAACTTCGTTGGATACGCCTTTCCATCTTTGTCTAACCTGTTCTTCCCCTCAGCCCTGACCTCGTGACCCGAATGATTTCCAGTGATGGGGAATTCGTCCTGCTTATCGAAGAAATTGTCGTCAATAGGTTTAGAATTGTAGTCAACTTTGGCCATATTTTGATAGGGAAAGATGATATTAATAATTTTTGACCTTGTCTCCGTGAACGGACGAATACTGGAGCCAGGATTGTGGATAAATTTCCAAATCTCTTGAAGATTGATGAAATTGTGCTGTCACTTCTGTTCAGTTCTCAAAAAGCATTAATATTGACTTCTGATGAACTATCATGATTAATGTTGCCGAAGATGCAGTTATTGTTATAGTTGTTATCATTGTGCTGGCATTTCTCTTTTACGCAATAAGGATAGTAAGAGAGTATCAGAGAATCGTTGTTTTCAGATTTGGTAGAGCTCTCGCACAGAAGGGACCGGGAATAGTGTTCATAATCCCTATAATTGATGTCCCGGTCAGGGTCGATCTGAGGGAAAGATACCTAACTATTCCGCACCAAACTTGCATTACTAAGGATAATGCACCGGTAGACGTCGATTTCATCATATATTTCAAAGTCACAAACGCCTCCGATTCAGTGATACAGGTACAGAACTTTGAAGGTGCAGCAATGGGAATCGCTACAACCACACTGAGGGCGGTAGTAGGAGACATAATCCTGGATGAAGTCCTCTCAAAGAGAGAGAACATAAATGCGATACTGAGAACGAAGCTAGACGAAGTCACTACGAGATGGGGAGTCAAAGTCACTAACGTGGAAATAAGGGAAATTCTGCCTCCTAAGAACGTATCTGATGCGATGATAATGCAGATGAGTGCCGAGAGGTCAAGAAGAGCAGTAGTTACAGAGGCGGAAGGAAAGAAGCAGGCAACTATCACGGTTGCAGAAGGAGACAAACAATCGAACATACTGAGGGCGGAAGGAGATAGGCAGTCTGCAATACTCAGAGCAGAGGGTTATGCAATGGCTCTGACGACCATATTCAATGCTGCAAAGGCTATAGATCAAAAGACGATGGCACTTCAGTACCTGGACATGCTGAAGACTCTTGGATCGAGCAACTCCACAAAGTACGTTATCCCAATGGAGTTCACGGAAATGTTTAGGCCATTTACGGAGACACTGAGGGCGGCATCAGCCTCAAATAATACGAAACAATAAGAACAACAATGCCAAAAGAACCAAGCGACTTCACGGTAAAGTACGGTATGAGAGTAATCGTACCACTTGGGCTATTCCTCCTAGTTGCAATTCTGTTCTTGGTTCTTTACTTTAATACCGGGAGGAGCGATGATGTCCTCCTCGGTCTCTTTTTTGTCTTCCTCATAGTCACAGTCCTGCTCTTTTTCGGATTTAGGATTACGATCTCCCACAGGATAACAAAGAAGTATTTTCATACCGAAGCCCTCATAGGCCAGAAGGGAAGAGTGATCAAGGGTGTACCAGCAAAGACCTACGGTACTCTCAATGTGCTAAACGAAGACTGGAGTTTTATCTGTGACTCCGACACCTCGGACAACCAGGTTGTGACAGTAGCTGAAGTAATGGAAGATACAGCCACACTAAGAGTCACGATATCTTCTTGACCGCTACAACACCTTCTTTGTAATCCAGCACTTCTACATCGTCACCCTTCTCTATCATTTCTGAGGATGTGGCAGACCACTCCTCCGAACTGACATTAACCACTCCTTTCTTCTGTGGCCCGATTTCGGTGACTGCCTTGCCTTTCTTGCCAATTATCAATTGCGGGCCTATCTTTACAGGTGCTGACATCACTTTCTTCCTAAGGGCGATCAGATAGACCGCCCCTATAGGAACCACCGTGGCTTCAAGGGCAATAAACGCATAGTTGGTTCCGTTCAAGACCGGGTTGGTAGGAGATGAATAGCCGACTCCGATCATCATTATCAGACCTCCCGCTATGACTAGGATAACTCCACCTACAACCGCGAGACCATGTCCAAGTTTGATCTCCAGGAATATCAGAGCAATCCCCAGCACCATGAAGAGGACTGCAATGGGTTGGAAACTTATCAGTGTCACGCCCCAGAAACCCAGCGCAAGTGCAACGACTCCTGCAACGCTTAGCGCAATTGAGCCGTGATAAATATCCAGCAGTATAGCGACGGCTCCAATCAGTATCAGAAAGTCAGCAACCGTCGAATTAGAGAGGAATGATTCTAGCTGCTGTACTGTGTTCTCGTTGAACTGGATTTGGGGGAGTCCTTGATAGCCGAGTTTCTGAATAACTGCAGAAAGGTTGTCAGAAATTCCAGTTATCAATCCAATTCTGGACGCGTTTTGAGAAGTGTAAGCGACGTTGTGTTCAACCATCTCATAAACCGCAGACTGATTCCACCCGTGAGCTTCTGCAAGCGAATCCATGAAGGCCAGAGATGCGTTTGTAACGTGTTGCTGCTCAAGAGATGTCCCTCCGATGATGTAGGGCTCTGAGGGACCTATGAAACTGGAATTGCCCATGTAGACATAATCGGACGATAGAGCTATGTAAGAACCGGCAGATGCGGCCATGTTCCCAGACGGAACGTATGTAGTGACGCTGATGCTCTTTTCCGCAGCAGTGGTGTAATTGACTATTGCAAAGCCATTTGTCAGATACCCTCCAGGGGTGTTCATAACTATTATGACAGGATCGTTATGGGAAACTGCGTACGACAGAACTTGCTGAAAGTAGTCCTGTGCTCCCCTGTCCACTTGATAATTGAAATTTACGATCACTAAAGAGCGTGAATCTGCGTGACTTATCGGTATAGTGAAGATGACCAGCAGTGCGAGGACCAGTATTATTAGCAGTGCAAACTTCATCCTTCATACAGTTATAATGAAGAAATAAGGATTTCTTCCTTGATTTTGCCTAATCATACTAAGCTAACGTTAAGTATTTAGGATCGATTATCTGAATTGATCATTGTGAGCGAAAAACCAGTCATAAATTATGGGCTAGAAGGCGTTTATGTTGATGAAAGTTCCATTTCCAAGGTGGACGGACAGAATGGTAAATTGTGGTACAGGGGATACTCCATTGAGGACCTTGCAAATCGGTCAAACTTCGAAGAGGTATCGTACCTTCTCCTGAACGGTAAGTTACCGTCAAAAAAGGAGTATTCCGAGTTTACGAAGAAGCTGAAAGAGAGAGGGGACCTCCCAGAGGAGGTCAAGGACACAATCAGAGTGATGGCACCTACCGCCCATCCGATGGATATCATGAGGACAGCAGCCTCAATGCTCGTTATGTTTGATAAAGATCCTAGCAATCGAGATGGGGACACCACCATGGACAAGGTGATCACGCTCATAGCAAAGCTTCCGACCATTGCCGCAGCGACTGGAAGATTCAGGGAAAAGAAGAGCTACATTCCGCCAGATACCACACTTGGACACTCTGCAAACTTCCTCTACATGCTCACCGGGAAGAAACCAAACGACTTCGAAAGCAAACTCATAGATCTCATGTTCATACTTCACGCGGAACACAGCACTAATGCTTCCACATTTTCGGTCCTGGTGACTGCTTCCACTCTGGCCGACGTCTATGCCGCTACCACCACCGGTATTGGCACGCTAAAGGGGCCGCTGCACGGAGGGGCCGATGAGGCTGCCCTGAGCATGATGAACGCTATTGGTGATCCAAACAACACGGAAAAGTACATTGAAGAAGCACTGGAGGGAAAGCAGAGAATCATGGGTTTCGGCCACAGGGTGTACAAGACGTATGACCCAAGGGCAAAACTCGTCAGAAGTTATCTCGAGGAGAGTCTCACGAAGGAACCTTCTGACGAAGTTAAGAGACTCCTTCAGATCGTTCTAAGGGCAGAGAAGATGATGACAGACAAGCTGGGAAAAACGAAGGGAATTTGGCCAAACATTGACTTCTTTGCTGGTCCGCTGTATAGGGTCATGGGCATAGACGCTCACCTATTCACCCCTATATTTGTAGCCTCTAGGATGTCTGGTTGGGGAGCTCACATCGTGGAATACTGGCACAACAACAAGATCGTAAGACCGCTGGAATGGTACACTGGCCCAGTGGACGTGCCTTACGTGCCAATTGACGAGAGATAAGGGATCAAGAGGAACCGGTCAGTTATAAAGCCACATTCTGTCCGGCATTTCGCAAGGTGAAAGGTTTAACTACCCTCTTTTCATAGCCCTTCCACATGGCCATATATCACGGAAGAGCAAGTGTTAAGACGAGCGGAGGAAAACTCAGGTCGAACAGACACAAGAAGAGATTCGAACTGGGGAATGAGCCCACACTAACGGTACTGGGAAATATCAAGAGGAAACAAGTCAGAGGTATGGGAGGAAATAGTAAATCAGCGCTCCTGAGCGGAAACGAAGTGAATGTCACAAACCCAAAAGACAGGGTGACGAAGAGAGTCAAGATCCTGAACGTCAAAGAGAACATAGCCGACCCACACTTTGCTCAGAGAAACATCATCACGAAGGGTGCCATAGTAGTCACTGAACTCGGAAACGCCAGAATAACCTCCAGACCCGGGCAGAGTGGAAGAATTAACGCTGTTCTAATCAAAAAATGAAGCGGATCCTTTGGGAAACGTATTTTGACACTTCGGTTACAAGAAAGATGGGGAGAAGGGTAAAGAAGAACTTCCCCTCACACAAGCTATTCGATATACTGAAATCGATGAGCCTGAACTTCAGTGTTGTGGAGGCAAAATATCCGAAATCTCCCTCCAGAATTGTGAGGAGAATAGAAGTAGAGTGGGAAGGAAGTAAAGAAGAATTAATAAAAAAAATAGAATTAAGTTCCTCTAATGTGACTTGACGAATTTCGCGAGGATATCTGTTAGATCTGGTTTCCCAATTTCCTGAAGCTCATATTTCACGTTTATCAGAGGTTTGTTTATCTTAACGACTTTCGTGAGATCTATTGGAGTCCCGGACACAACCACGTCTGCGGGCGTTGCATTTATGGTTGCCTCTAGATCCTTTACCTGTTTTGGAGAGTAACCCATGGCCGGAAGGTAGTTGTGTATCTGTTTGTACTTCTCGTATACCCCCTTTATCGTGCCCTTTGCATACTCTTTGGAATCAACAAGTTCTGAGGCGCCATACTTGATGGAGAATAACACCGCTGCCCCGTAGCTCATCTCTCCGTGAGTGAGGGTAGGACCGTCCTCGATTGCCAGCACTCTCTTTCCTCTCACCTTGTCAGCGTCCTCGCTGAAGAAGGGTGACGCTCCATCCACCACAATTGCTTTGGGATTCAGTTTTCTGATGTTGTCTCTGACTATGTTTATGTTTTCCAGCGTTGCAGTCTCTTCCTTGTTTATGACAATTACATCTGCGGATCTCAGGTTGACCTCTCCGGGGTGATATTTTACTTCGTGTCCTGCCCTGTGCGGATCTGCGACGACTATCTGCAGATCACTCTTGTAGAATGAGAAGTCGTTATTTCCTCCGTCCCAGAGCACAATGTCTCCTTCCTTCTCTGCCTGTCTGAGGATAGCTTCGTAATCGACTCCTGCGTATATGATGACGTTTCTCTTGATGTGAGGTTCGTATTCTTCCCTCTCCTCGATCGTGCACTTCTGTTTGACCATATCATCCATTGTCGCAAATCTTTGAACTTTCTGCTCGAGCAAGTTTCCGTACGGCATTGGGTGTCTTATCGCGACAACTTTCTTGCCCATTCCAATGAGTATGTCCTCGACTCTCCTGGTGGTCTGTGATTTTCCGGATCCGGTCCTGACAGCGCATATCGAGATCAGTGGTTTCTTGCTCTTCACCTGGGTATCTCTCGGCCCGAGGAGGAGGTAGTTCGCTCCCGCTGCGAGTACTTCTGATCCCTTGTGCATCACGTATTCGTGCGGTACGTCAGAGTACGAGAATACAACCAGATCAACTTTCTTTTCCTTTATCAGTTTCGTTAGATCGGATTCAGGGTAAATCGGTATTCCCTTCGGATAGAGCTTTCCTGCTAGTTCCTTCGGATAAGTCCTTCCTTCTATGTTGGGTATCTGTGTGGCCGTGAATCCAACAACGTTGTACTCTTTCCTGTCCCTGAAGTACGTGTTGAAATTGTGGAAGTCGCGACCTGCTGCCCCCATAATCAAGACATTCTGGGTCATGTTATATCCCTCCGTTATCGGTTGAAACGATTTATTTTTTCCTGAGGTCTTTCGTAGTTTAAGGAAATCCAGAAACAGTTAAGAACGATTTAAGAATATATTCGAGTGGTAAGCAGCCCCGAAACTTTTTATCAGAATGAGTTGAACGATGCAAGTCTCTACCAAAAGATTTCGAAGAGAGTAATGACTTCATTCAGGAAGAGTGCCAGGAACGAGAGCATCGCCAAGAAGTTGATTGAACTGTCAGAGATAGAATCCAGTCACGCTGCATTCTGGGCTGACCTGATAAGAAAGAGGGGCAAGACTCCTCCACCATACAAGAAGAGGAGCCCTGGATACTACTCATACATTGGATTTCTCCAACGGATATTTGGCGTATCTTTCTTGATTCGTTATATGGAGAGAGGGGAAATTGACGCCATCAAGGAATCTTTTGGTAGAGACTTGCATGAATCGAGAGAGCAGTGGGAGAGGGAGCAACTGAACAAGATTCTGAGAGATGAAAGAGAGCACGAGGATGCTTTCATCCAAATGAGCGTCGAACTGAAGGGGAATTCCGAATCCGTACGAGATGCCATCTATGGAATGTCGGATGGTTTGATTGAGGTTCTTGCAAGCGTGGCTGGACTTACGGGAGTTTTCATCAACAATATATTTGTAGCTGTCGGAGGAGTCGTATTCGGCGCATCTGGGCTCGTTTCAATGACCATAGGTGCATATCTCTCTGAGCGTGCAAAGAGCCAGATAGAGGCATCTGAGACCCATCGGGCCATAAGCGCTGCCGGCAACACGGCCCTGTATTACTTCATCGGCGCTACAGTTCCCATAATACCATTCCTGTTCTTCCAGAGATACCTCGCCCTTGCCATATCTTTTGCCCTTGTGATTGTAGTGGACGGAATAGTAACATCCGTAATATCGATACAATCTAACGGGAAACTTAAATGGGATCTCTTGAGATCACTTGGACTGGTCACCCTGGGTTTCGCAGCAACGTTTGCTATTGGTCTGGTTGCTCACCATTTCATAGGTTATCTAGGCTGATCAGCGCTTGTATCTTCCCATCGATTCTGCCTGAACGAGGACCTTTCCTTCCATGGCTTTTAAAAGCCTATCCCTCGTTACCGATCCCTTGATGTCTAGGGACTCGCTCAGTGCAAACAGTCTGAAGAAATATCGGTGAAATCCGTGTCCTCTAGGTGGACATGGTCCATCGTATCCTAGGTTGCCAAAATCATTTTTCCCCTGAAGGAATCCCTCCGTGGTTTTAGATGCTTTTTCGACTCTTTCCCTAATCATTGAAACGTTCGGACCTATGTTGTACATCACCCAGTGAACGAATATTCCGACGGGTGCATCTGGGTCTTCCATGATTAGGGCTAGTGATTTCGCCTCTTTTGGGATGTCCTTTATGAGTATCTGGGGAGAATAATTCCTACCATCGCATGTGAGATCTGTGGGTATTTCTGCACCATTCTTGATTCCATTTATTTCGATGTTTAGTGCCATACGAACTCATGCATATATTGATAGAAGTATCTTCTGCAGAGCCACGCATGGTTTTCGGTCCGCCCCGTGATTCCAACCAATAATGGTTTTATTAGGTGTCACTATTACTCAGGGTGCAAGAAGATAACTTCAAAGTCACTCCTTGGGAAGTCACAGGCAAAGTTGACTACGAAAAATTGATACAACAGTTCGGGACGCAGAAGATTTCTGAGAGCATAATGAAAGATATTTCTAAAGTTTCCAGAGACAGGATGCACGTTATGCTTCGCAGAAACATATTCTTCTCACACAGGGACCTTGACCTGATCCTCAAGGACTATCGCGAAGGAAGAGGATTCTTTCTCTATACTGGTAGAGCACCTTCTATGGGTATGCACATCGGCCATCTGGTCCCTTTCCTCTTTACCAAGTGGCTTCAGGATGTATTTGACGTCAACGTCTACATCGAAATAACTGATGACGAGAAGTTCATGCGAAATCAAGAGTACACCCTAAAACAGACCTCTGAATGGGCTCACCAAAACATTCTGGATATCATCGCTGTCGGCTTCAACCCTGACAAGACATTCATCTTCAAGGATACAGAATACATCAGGAACATGTACCCACTGGTAGCCTCCATCGCAAAGAGACTGAATTTTTCTCAGGTCAAGGCGACCTTCGGGTTGGATGTCTCGTCCAACATAGGCATTCTCTTCTATCCTGCGATACAGATCGTGCCTACGATGTTCGAGAAAGCAAGATGTTTGATTCCTGCTGCGATAGATCAGGATCCATACTGGAGATTACAGAGAGACCTCGCAGAGTCGCTCGGATATCACAAGGCAGCGGAGATACATAGCAAGTTTCTGCCGCCGCTCGCAAGCTCTGACGGCAAGATGAGTTCTTCAGTGCCAGAGTCCGCAGTCTATCTTTCAGACCCACCAAAAACTGTCGAGAAAAAGATCATGAAGTATGCTTTTTCAGGCGGTCAGGCAACGACGGAACTTCAGAGGAAACTCGGAGCGGATCTGAATGTGGATGTACCGTACCAGTGGCTCTATTATATCTTTGAAGAAGACGATGAAGAGATGAAGAGGATAACCAGCGAATACTCGAGCGGAAAGATGCTTACTGGTGAGATCAAGAAGATTCTCGCTCAAAAGGTCAACGAGCTGCTAGAAGAGCATAGAAAGAGGAGAGATATGAGCGAAAAAATGTACTCTAAATTCCTCTACGAAGGCAAACTGGCAAAACAGATGTGGGAGAAGATTCACTCTTAGGAATCGAGAGGATGACGGCACCTAGATCGGACTAGTCTTTCTTTTTCCTGATCTTCTTGGCGAACTCCGAGAACTCTTTCAGAGATTCCGGGTTGGCCATCGAGCCTATGTTCATTGCCATTTCCTGTGAAAATCCCATTAGTAGTTTCTTCAAAGGAACTTCCATCTTCTTCCCGTTGATGGTCCTAGGTACCTGTGATACTCTTATGATTTCGTCCGGTACGTGTCTTGGTGACAGATCCGTTTTCAGTCTTTCTACTACCTTCCTCTTGACCCGATCAAAATCTTCCGAGTCGTCGGTAACGACAAAAAGAGGCATGTAGTACTCCCCACCTTCCATTTCAAGTCCCACGATTATGCTGTCCTTGACCTCATCGATCCCATCCAGAACTCCATATATTTCTGCAGTCCCTATTCTTATACCCCTCCTCTTTAGTGTGGAGTCTGAACGACCGTAGATGACTGCTGATCCTTCTGAAGTTAGAGATAACCAGTCCCCGTGTCTCCAGATTCCGGGATATTTCGAAAAGTACGTCTCTCTCAATTTTTCGCCATCATCGTTCCAGAGATAGATTGGCATGGAAGGCATGGGTTTCTTTATGACTAACTCTCCTACCTGGTCCGTTATTGAGTTTCCGTCTTCATCGAATGAGTGTATGTCCGCCCCAAGATCAATGCATTGCAATTCTCCCTCTGTCACTGGAAGACAGGCGCATCCGCCCAGGAACGCGGTGCAGAGATCCGTTCCACCGCTTATCGAAGCGAGCCAAACGTCCTTCTTAATGCTCTCGTATACATAGCGGAATCCCTCGTTTGAAAGAGGTGAACCCGTTGAGGCAATGGCAAAGAGATTACTGAGAGGATATCTGTCCATAACCCTTACCTTCTCCTTCATCAGGTGGGAAATATAGGCAGCGCTTGTACCGAAGAACGAAATTCTGTTATCCTCTGCAATTTTCCACAGATAATAATTGTCCGGATAGGTAGTGCTTCCATCGTAAAGGACCGCTGTCGCTCCTGTCGCAATAGAGCTTACAAGGACATTCCACATCATCCATCCCGTTGTGGTGTACCAGAAGAATCTGTGACCCGGGCTCAGGTTATAGTGCAAGCCCAAGAGCTTCAAATGCTCCAGTAGTATGCCTCCCTGACTGTGGACTATCGCCTTTGGAGGGCCCGTGGTGCCTGAGGAGTAGAGTATCCAAAGTGGGTGGTCGAATGGGACTCTGTTGAAAACGAGATCCCTCTTGTCCTTGATGATTGAAGCAAAAGATGTGGCGTCGCGTATCCTATTATGATCACCATCTCCGAGTATGACCACCTTCTTGATGCTCGGTATCTTTTCCGCGACCTGCTTTATGACCTCCGTCTTGTCGTGCCTTTTCCCATTGTAAGTGTAGCTTTCCGGTGCAAACAGGACCTTCGGAGTGATCTGCTTGAACCTGTCCAGAATTGCCTCTGGACCGAAGTCTGGTGAAGAACTGGACCAAACCGCCCCCAACGCGGCCGTTGCATAGAGAGCTTCCATCGCTTCAGGAACGTTTGGCAGGAATGAAGCCACTCTGTCACCACGTTCTACTCCTGAACCTGCGAGAAACCCTTGAATAGCTCCAGCATGATCATTAAATTCTATCCTGGAAACGCTTCTCTCCTCTCCTGACTCGTTGAAGAACAATACGAGCTCTTCTTGATTACCCAGAGTCAAATTGTTTTCTGCGTAGTTCAGTCTGAGCCCCTGAAACCAGTGGGTCCCTGGCATCGTCTCAGAGCTCACAACTCTTGTGTACTCTCCATCACTCCTGACATTAAAATAACGAAGAACTGACTCCCAGAAGTCCGAAGTGTTTTGAATTGACCATCTCCTGAGGTCCTCATATTGCTTGAACTCTTTTCCATATGTGTTATTGACCCAGTCCCTGTACTTTCGTATGTTCGATCCTTCACAGAATTTTTCTGATTCCCAGAGGATGTTTCTCTTTGTCACTGACACTCCAAGAATATTCTACTATGAATTATATTCCTTTCTAAATGTCCTCGATCTGTTCGATGATCGACTCCTTTCCTTTGTCCTTCAGCATCTTGAGCTCTGAACTCTTGAAAACACCATACTCCGTTATGTAGCCCGTCACGTACTTGTTGGGTGTTACATCAAAGGCAGGGTTGTATGCCATGGATTCCTTGGGAGAGATGAGAACACCCTTGATCTCCTTGACCTCTTCTTCGGACCTGACCTCTATCGGAATCCCTCTTCCGTTCTCAATGCTGAAATCGAATGTGCTGAGGGGAGCTGCAACGTAGAAGTTTATTCCGTTCTCCTTGGCTAGAACTGCCTTTTCATATGTGCCGATCTTGTTCGCAAAATCACCATTCTTAGTGATCCTGTCAGCTCCGACTATTGCAAGGTCAACCTGTCCTCTTTCCATCAGGAATCCGGCAGCATTATCAGCGATCACCTTGTGCTCTATTCCTTCCTGTACGAGTTCCCATGCAGTCAGTCTTGCCCCCTGAAGTCTTGGTCGTGTCTCATCGACCCATACGAATGGTTTTTTCCCGCTCTCCTTGGCCATCCTTATTGGAGAGAGGGCGGTTCCATAATCGACCGAAGCCAGAGCTCCCGCATTGCAGTGTGTCAGTATCTTCTTGCCGTTGCCAATGAGTTCATTACCATTCACTCCGATAAGACGAGACCTTTCAACGATCGAATCGACGTATAGATCTGCATACTTCTTTGCCTCTTCTTTGTGTTCCAACACGAAGTCTACTGCAAAGAATAGATCGTTAGCTGTGGGCCTTGCTGACTTTATCACTTTTCCGGCTTGCTCGATATCGGCACCGAGTGCCTTTGCCTGGGCAACACCGTATGCGGCTGCGGCTCCGATTGATGGAGCCCCCCTCACCGTCATGTTCTTGATTCCCTCAAATAGATCCTTTGTGTCTCTGATTTCAACAATTCTGAAAGCCTCAGGCAAGACCCTCTGATCTATCATCTTGATCACAGGTTCTTCGTACCACACAGCCTTGACATTACTGACCTTGCCGTTCAGACTTATCTTCATGAGTCTACAACTGCAATGAATTAATTTAATCTTTGTTTCCCCTGAAGACAAAGGTTTTAACTACAGAACCATCTGTAATTGTGGAAATCCCTTGGACCGAGAAGTACAGACCCGCTCTTCTGAGTCAGCTTCGGAGGGAGAAGGCTGTGGAGTCGATGATTTCTTGGGCCAAAAAGTGGAAGGATGGAGCTCCTTCCAAGAAGGGACTCATTATTTACGGAGCACCTGGTACCGGAAAGACCTCTTCTGCAATAGCACTGGCAAAGGAAATGGATTGGGAATACGTGGAATTCAATGCGTCTGATATTCGGTCAAAGGATGCAATAGAACAGAACGCAATAAAGGGATCTTTCTACTCGTCCATCTCAGACGAAAAGAACAGGAAAAAGCTGATCGTGATGGATGAAGTCGATTCACTTTATGAGAAGAATGTGGAGGGGTCAGATGCAGGAGGGAAGGCAGCAATTGCGAGCCTCCTGGAGAAAACGCTGAATCCCGTCATACTCATTGCCAACGACTACTATGCCCTTCGCTCGACTAGCACGGGAAAGGCAATAGCTGACAGGTGCGAACAGGTGGAATTCAGAAGGTACATGAAGTCACAGATCGTCAGCGTGCTCAAGGAAATCCTGCAGAATGAGGGAATCTATGCAGCCTCGGATAAGCTGAACGAGATAGCTGAAAATGCGAGTGGGGATATGAGGGCAGCGGTGAATGATCTTCAGGGAATTGGCGAAGTTTACGAAGCCGAAGAGAGGGATCTCACGCTCAGCGCATACACCGTGATCAATGACATCCTCCACGGACACCAGAGAGATATACGTGGCACAAGGACGGAAATAATGAACTTGGGAATGGATCCTAACGATTTCATACTGTATCTCTTGGAGAACGTCTACCCGCTCCACTCCAGTGTAGACGATTTCGTGCTGGCTCTCCGCAGTATTGGTAGAGCTGACCTCTTCCTTGGAAGAGTGGGGAAGAGAATGGATTACTCGCTGTGGTCATATGCGAGTGATTTCATGTCACTAGTCTCGACAGTGCATTTGAAGGGTGACAGGTTTGAGAAATTCGCCTTCCCTTCACTCATAAAAAATATGGCCTCTCTCAAGAAGTACCGGGGAATAAGAAAGAATTTCTCTATGATTATGGGGAGGTACACCCAC
>JAJYMI010000051.1 GCA_021787125.1 Thermoplasmata archaeon
AAGGTAAAGAACTTGCTTAAGGGTCAAAAGACAGACGGCGGGTTTGCAGTGCACCCTTATAGAAAATGGACCGGATCTCACTGGAGACTCGTCTCTCTAGTGAACCTCGGGATATCGCCCGATAATGAGTATGCAATAAAGGCAGCAAGACTGTCAGTAGACTGGTTGTACTCGGCAGGTATAAAGAGAGCCTTCAAGCCAGTTAATGGAAGAACCAGAATGCACGCATCCGTCTACGGCAACGCGGTCTACTACTGGAGTTACTTCGGTCTTGCGAACGAGCCAAGAGTGAAGAGCGTGGTCCAGATGATAATGAGGGCACAATGGGAAGACGGTGGATGGAACTGTGACCCACGACCTGAAGCCACTCACTCCTCCTTTCACGAATCACTGGCGACACTCAACGGACTCGTGGCCAATTACAAGAAGTCTAGGGGCGGTGAATTAAATGAGTCTATAAACAGAGCCTCAGAGTTCTTTCTTTCTCACCACATCTACAAATCGCACAGAACGGGAGAGGTAGGTAAACAGGAGTGGTTGAAACTGAAATATCCCGTCTACTGGCACTACAATTTTCTGGAATCTATGAGAGTCCTCTGCTCTGCAGGAAGACAGTCCGATTTCAGAATGAATGATTCGCTAGATCTCTTGGAAGAGAAGTGCAACAAAGATGGGAAGTGGTATTCAGAGGGAAATTATTGGACCCCTATCGAGAAAGACTATCTTTCGTTGAACAAGAGTCCTCCAAACAGAGAAGTAGTTGACTGGGGTCGTTACGGTCCAAACGAAATGATCACGTTGAATGCACTGAGAGTTCTTAAGTCAACAGGAAGAATGGAATGAAGCGTGGTCCAGGCATTTACATCTCATTAAAATATCAAATAAAGTTACCTCGAAAGGTATGCCCACATCTCTAGAGGAATACGTCCGTCAGTCCATGGAAACGGTAAGCACGAGAGAAGATCTCGAAAAGATGAGACTCACTGTTTCTAAGAAATACAAGCTCGCAAGGGTAGTGAGCAATACCGACATTCTGTTGATGCTGAAAAAGGAAGAAAGGCAGAGGTATTCTGAACTTCTGGCAAGGAAACCTACCAGGACGCTCTCTGGGGTATCTGTCATAGCCGTCATGACTTCTCCATTTTCCTGTCCTCACGGCAGATGCACCTACTGTCCAGGGGGAGTTGAATTTTCATCACCACAGTCCTATACTGGTTTTGAGCCTGCAGCAATGAGAGGGAGGCAGAATAATTACAATCCGTATCTCCAGACCAAGAACAGGCTTGAGCAGCTCAGACGAATTGGCCATCCCACAGACAAGATCGATCTGATAGTTATGGGTGGAACCTTTACTGCGAGGAGTGAAGATTATCAGAGGGAATTTGTGAAGGGGAGCCTGGACGCGATGAATGGTTTTGTTTCTGATGATCTCTACACATCGATTCTGGAAAACGAGGTCTCAGAGAACAGATGCATCGGCCTGACAGTTGAGACCAGACCCGATTGGTTTTTTGAGAGAGAAATGGACCTAGCCCTAGATTACGGCACCACGAAAGTGGAGCTGGGGGTGCAGACAGTGTTCAACGATATACACCGAGAAACCAAACGAGCCCACAGAATATCAGACGTCATAAGGTCTACCAAGTACGCAAGAGATTCCGCATTCAAGATACTGTATCACCTGATGCCTGGTATTGGGGGAGTTGATGCGGCTGCGGATATCAGGTCACTGACTAGATTGTTCGAAGATGAACGGATGAGGCCCGATATGCTGAAAATCTACCCGTCTCTTGTGGTAGAAGGAACGCAGTACTACGAGTCATACAAGAAAGGAGAGTACAGATCGTACGAGAGTGAAGAAGCTGTCGAAGTCGTCTCAGAGTACTTTCGACACATTCCTAACTACGTGAGAATCCACAGAATTCAAAGGGACATCCCTGTGTACAAAATAATTCAGGGAGTCAAGCGGAGCGATCTGCACGATCTAGCTCTAAAGAGAGCTATTGAGAAGGGATATGATGTCAAGGAGATAAGATACAGGGAGATTGGGCACACGAACAGGGCGAGCGGAAGAGTGGAATTGAAGATCACAAACTACTTCGCCTCTGGCGGGCTGGAAAAGTTCATGGAGTTTGTCGATGAGGAGAACAAGATCATCGCATTCCTGAGGCTCAGAATCCCCGGAAATAGCAATGAAAGACCCGAGCTTCTCGGAAAGACGCTAATCAGAGAGATTAAAACGTTCGGCAAAGAGGCCAGAATAGATGAAGAGGGAGAGTACCAGCATAGGGGGTATGGAAGAAGACTGTTACAAGAGGCAGAAGAAGTCACCATGGAGCTTGGAATGCACTCAATTGCGGTCATCTCAGGAATTGGTGTCAGAGAGTACTTCCGAAAGAATGGTTACGAGAGATTGGGTCCATACATGTCAAAAAATACGTAACTAATTTTAACGACTTCTTCTTGTACACGCATGTCTACGCTGATACTGCTGGCAGTCATAATATTGCTACTGTCACTGCTCTTTCTCGGTCTATCCATAGCCATGATCCTCAAGAAATACACTCTA
Source organism: Thermoplasmata archaeon (assembly GCA_021787125.1). Lineage (GTDB taxonomy): Archaea > Thermoplasmatota > Thermoplasmata > Thermoplasmatales. The sequence goes on from JAJYMI010000051.1 coordinate 2,570, forward strand.
AGGGGCACAATCACTTCTATATTCTTCCTGATTCTTTCGGTGAAGTACCTGATCTTCATTTATTACGAATTCATAGGGGCCCAGGTCAACCTGGTGCTGTTCATAGGTGCAGACTTCGTCATGATATTCTCCCTTCTTGCTCTGATGATGTCTAGGTGAATTATTGAACGCTCTGTCCCGGAAGGATCAAATCCTGGAGTTTGTAAAAAAGAATCCAGGACATCACTTTAGGGGTATACAGAGGGCACTCCGTGTCTCCACGGGTGTGCTGCAGTACCATCTTAGCGGCCTGGTAAAGGAGAACGACATCATCGTCAGAGACATCAACGGTACGAGTTGTTACTTTCCCAGCAGGGGGTTCAACGAAGACCAATTCAAGGCTCTAAGTCATCTTAGGAACAGGGTCAGAAACAAGATACTGAGGGCGTTGCTTGATGGAAATGCCAGACCACCAGCAGAGTTGAAGAAGGATCTGTCTGTCAGCTCACCTACGCTGAGCTACCATCTGGGACTGATGCTGGAGGATGGAATATTGGAAAAGGTGTTCAATGAAAAGGGGACCTCATACAGGGTAAAGGACCTGAGCATCTTCAAGGGACTGATAGTTGAGTACAAGGAATCGTTCGCAGACAAGCTCATCCAGGATTTCGTCGATCTCTGGTCCAGGTAGCTATTTTTTTCTGTAATATATGAATAGTCCGAGGACTAACACCAGAAATATAGCAATACCGATTCCAACCGAAACGGTGTTAGAGAAAAGATGCTGCAACAGTGGACTCGAGAATCCAGGAACTTGAAGGTAGTTTATCACATCGTTGTTAATGGGTTGCGCCGACGAGAGCACCTGGTTCAAAACAAATGAAAAACTGCCGTCCTTTATGGGGAATGTGAACTTCAGGTATGAAATTCCTCCCTTCATCGCACTGCTGATCGACAGCGAAACTTGAGCCAGTGCACCACCAACGCTTACGAGACCGGGTGAATGAAGCACGAATGAAGAGTTGCCATATCCTATCGTCAGGTTATAGATATCAGAATTCTGTACAAGTTGTGTTGAATTTACGGGCTGCCCTCCCAAAGAGATCCCCTGCGTTGGAATGGATTCCTTGATCGTTAGGTAGGTGTAGGATGTGTTTCCTTGGATGGAAATCGAATTAAGATAGGCCCGTTGTGATGGAATTGAAAGTCTGTACGTACCGTTGTGAACGGGATAATCCACTGATAGGGGGTTGGTTGTCAAATGGATCGAGTCATCAAAAGAGAGTGAGTCGTTGATTGGAGATACGACGTTGCCCGAAAAAGAAAGATTCAGAACGTGACTGGTCCTCTGAATGGCTGGAGTGCCTGGGTGGATCTGGAATGTTTCCATTGAACTGAAAGGACTATTTCCCAGTTCTACAGACGCCAAGCCTATCATTGGTACCTTCTCAGCAGCGTTTCCTACTGGTACAGCACTAGCTGGTGCAAATGCGACAATCGTAGCAATCGCAACTATCAGCACTGACAGGGCCACCAGCCGCTTCAATACCTGTACAATGAAAGGTTATTATAAAGACATCTGGTACAAAATTCAAAAGGTCAAATGATTGAGTACCGTACCTTCTGGCCCTGAGAGATTGCCTTTCGCAATGCTCTGCCCTGTACAGATTTCGCCTTTACCTGAATGATTCCGTTCTTCGAGACCCTAGCTATGAATAAGGGGGAGTCCTCAACAAGAACTTCGACCTCTTTGTCCTTGAACTCACTACCTACGTGCAGGTTGATCTTGTTGGCCGTAACTTCAGCGCCAACACTCTGGGAAGCCTTGAAGTTCATTTCCTCTATGTCTATGGGCATTCCTATGTCCTGTTCCAGTCCCTTTACCCTTCCGCCACCCTTTCCGATGACTTCACCCATATACTGTTCAGGGACGTACAACTTGAGTCTCCCAGAATCGTCAACGTCTATCTTGTGAGGAACATCATACAACTCGTTTTCTATGTGGTTCACGACTGCCTTCATGTCTCTCTTCTGCCTCTTCTTCACAGGGACCACGACTACCTGTTCTCCAAAGGTATATATTTCATAGAGCACGACGCTTGTGAAGAAATCCTTGATTTCTATTATCGGTCTGGCTAGATCTTCTTCGCTCATACCAGATGGGATCTTTACAGAATAGGACAGATCCAGGACATCCTTGATACCGCCATTCTCAATGTATATGATCGTATCAATTATCTGTGGTATCAATCCAAGCTCAATCTTACCAACGAACCTCTGCATAGCATCAATTGCTCTAGACGCATGAATCACGCCAAGCATGCCAACTCCCGCCAGCCTGAGGTCAGAATAGGTGGAGAAGTCTCCGGAGACCCTAATCTCATCAAAGACTGTATAATCGGGTCTCTCCAGAAGAAGGATGTCGCCCGTCTTCTCTATGGATCCCTCGAGTGGAGTGAGCTGGGTGATCTCCTGGGAGACCTGCAGATCTCTGGGTTTTTCAATAGTCTTTACTACCTTGCCAAGGGAGTTGTAATACTCAGCCAGTGCCTGAACGAAAGTGCTCTTTCCAGCACCTGGCTTTCCGGATACAAGTATGCCCTCCGCTCTGTCCTTGAACCTCTTCATTAGAGACTCTCCAATCTGGTAGTCCTCAAGGGAGAGTTTCGTTATGGGTCTAACGGCGGTTATTTCCACTCCGTCGCTCACTGGTGGCCTCGTGATTATGATCCTGATATTCTTCAGCTGGACCACAGTCGCACCTCTCACGTCCATGTCGATCAGGCTTCTATTGTCATTTCTCGCCCTCTCGACGATATCGTTTGCAATTGAGTTCAGCTCATCCCTGTCAAGAACTGCAGTGCCATACTCAAGATTCCAGACTCCAGGTCTTCCGACCTTCATTCTGGGTTTTGTCCCCTCCTTGAGATGAACTGACATAGTATCGTCCGTGAAGAACGTCTCGATCTGTCTCGAGAATATCTGGATAGGCTCCAGATAGAGTACTCTTATTCCCTTGATCTCCGCGATTGACTTCTGTATGAAGTCTCCAGTCACGAGAATCGAGCTCGTTTCCAGAGCAGACTGTCGGATGAGCTCGTCTATCTCTCCACTCTTGGCTCTCTTTATCTGCCACTCGGTCGGTCTTTTTCCCGTAAAATTGAGGGATATCTTTCCGTCATCGCTCATCTTTCTCAGTCTCTTGAGCTCCTCAAGTCCTGTGAATCCGATGCTCCTTCCCTCGTTTGCTTGGTGCTCAATTTCGGATATTAGCGATTCCGGGACCACAACGTCTGCAGGGGTCTTTTCCTTCAGGAACTGGCAGAATCTGCCGTCCACTATTACAGACGTGTCGGGAATATAGGTCTCTTGTGTCTCTTTTGTCATGCTCGTCCTTTACTCCCACTCTATAGTCGCTGGAGGCTTATCGGTGATGTCGTACACCACCCTGCTTATATCGGGGATACCGTTCGTAATGTCCCTCGAAATCTTTGCGAGAATGTCTAAAGGAACTGGAGTGAAATTGGCCGTCATGCCATCGGTCGAATTTACGCACCTTAACGCGACGGTCGAACCATAGACTCTCCTATCTCCATGGACACCAGTCGTCCTGTCAGCCAGGAGCACGGCAAAATACTGCCAGGGGACTTCCTTCATTTCTGATACACCCTTCTCCAGGATGAACGTCGCTCTCTTGAGGAGGTCGACTCTGTCTCTTGTGACCTCACCTATGATCCTGACAGCCAGACCTGGGCCAGGGAAGGGTTGTCTCATCTTGGGAATACCATAATATTCGGCTATCTTCCTGACCTCGTCCTTGTACAGGTCTCTCAGCGGTTCGATGATCTTCAGATTGACTATATCCGGAAGCCCTCCAACATTGTGATGACTCTTTATCGTATCCCTGAGCCCACCGCCGGATTCTATCCAGTCGGGGGCAATGGTTCCCTGGACCAGATATTCTGCACCAAAATTCCTAGCCTCTCTCTCGAAGACGTCGATGAAGGTCTTGCCTATCATCTTCCTCTTTACCTCCGGATCGATTATTCCCTTAAGTCTGTCCAGGAACAGGTCCTCTTCTTGCAATACCTTATGATTTACTCCGAGGTTCGAAAGGGTCTCTCTGACGTCCTTCTCCTCTCCTAGTCGCATCAGACCCGTATCAACGTATATTGCCAGAACTTGTGAACCTAACGCTTCTGAAACGATTTTGGCAGCGACAGTGCTGTCAATTCCTCCAGAGACTGCAATGATGGCCCTTCCAGTCACATCCTTTCTTATCTTCTGGACGGCCTCCGAAACAAACGCCTTGGGTGAGAACAATTCAGATCCGTCTAGGTCTTTAACAGTACTGCAAGGAATATCAGGAGAGCGATTATCGCACCCACGATTGCCGATACGAGGTAGAGCACGCCATTATAGATGACGCTGGTGAGACTGATATTAAGGGCAGTTCTTGCAAAAATGGTGATCAACCATACCACAACGCCCACCACTCCGAGCACTATCCCGAACGTCCTGACTTTTCCTGAACCGAAATAGGCCGCGAAAATACCCAGAACTAGCAATGAAAGCCCCAGCATGAGGAGCAACATCGCGACAAAGATTTCAGCGAATGACGAAACCATATTATTACCTACATCTTTATTCCCGTAAGTGTCTTCGTATCCAAAATACCTTCGATTACTCTGATCTTTTCCATAACTATCTGACCCAACTCCGTGAAATCCTTAGTTTCCAGCTTTGCGATAAGGTCATATTCTCCGAAGAGGGGATGCAGTTCCACAATCTCCTTGATTTTCAGCAACTCATTGTACACTTGGTGTTCCTTTCCTGGAACTGTGCTGATCAGAACGAAACCAACAGCCAGATTTACCACCGAAGTTTAATGGACTGGTCTTATAAAAGGCTTTTTGAGTTTTCCCTCAGATTGGTTTCGATTCAAACTTTTTTGAGCCTTTATAACGCAAACCGGTGCATAGGCGTCAGGGATTTTCTTTATAGGAATCTTTTTTTAGCTTACGCAATCCAACAAAATATTTTAACTCAGAATCACTGACGCAGTCATGCCTTTAGTAGATATCGACCTAATTATTGGAGGACCTCAAGGAGGGGGAATAGACAGTGCAGCTCAAATTGTCATCCGTGCTTTCTCAATCGCAGGATATGAGGCATATGGAATTAGAGAGTATTACTCTAACATCAAAGGAAGACACAGCTACTTTCACGTAAGAGTAAAGGATTCTCCCGTCCGTAGCCTGAGATATCCAGTGGATCTCCTGGTCTGCCTGGACTATGAGAGCCCGTTTGTTCATATGGAGGACGTGTCAGAGAAGACCAAGGTCCTCTACGATGAGGATCTCGTCAACACAAAGATAGAACAGGTCCTCACGATGGAACCGGAGACCAAGAAACACATCATAGAGAAACTTCGGCAGAGTGGTTTCGAAACGACGCTCGCGGGTGCAGTAAACTACATGAAGAAGAAGGGTGCAACACCATATCCGGTATCGTTCAGAAATCTCGTGGTGGCAGCTCTGGGACCGAGCAAGCCCCCAGCCAGGTATGCGAACACTCTCGGCGCGTCTCTAGCAATGGCTCTTATGGGACTTCCATCAGAATTCACTTCGAGAGGAATAGAGAGCGTGTTTGGAAAGAAGAAGGAAGTGCTGGAGGATAACGAGAAGATAGTCAAGTCAGGTTATGACTTCGTCAGAACTCACAACTCTGTCAATGTCAATGAACTTCCAGTGAGGCCTGCCAAGGAGAAGTACATCCTAACTGGAAACGAGGCCATAGGAATAGGAAAGGTGATCGGTGGATTGAAACTTCAGACCTACTACCCCATCACCCCTGCGGCAGACGAGAGCTTTTTCCTTGAGGGGCACGATTACTTTGAACCGGTAATGGGCGAAGACATCGACGTAGAAAATGAGGTACTCAAGAATATGGGTGTCGTCGTCGTGCAGGCAGAGGATGAGATCGCAGCAATTGCTATGGCAATATCAGGTGCAATGACCGGAACAAGAACGGCTACTGGTACTTCCGGACCAGGCTTCTCCTTGATGGCAGAGGCGCTTGGCTATGCAGGAATAAACGAAGTCCCTGTGGTCGTGACCCTCTACCAGAGAGGTGGTCCCAGCACTGGACTTCCGACCAGGAATTCACAGGCAGACCTCATGTTTGCGATAAACGCTGGACATGGCGAATTTCCAAAGATAGTTTACTCCTCAGGAGATGTACCGGAGGCAATCGACGATGCTGTCAGAGTATTCAACTATGCAGAGAAATTCCAGGTACCGGTCATCCACATACTTGACAAGAATTTTGCAAACTCTTTCTTCCTGGTAGACGACTTGGACTACAGCAAGATAAAGATAGAGCGCTGGAAAATGGGCGAAAACTCGGAGAATTTTGAGCGATTCAAATTGACCGAGGATGGGATCTCTCCTATGGGGATGTTCGGCAAGAACATCATATGGCTGACCGGCGATGAACACAGCGAGCTCGGTCACATAACTGAGGATCCCGAGACCAGAGATGCTATGATGGTCAAGAGGATGACAAAACTCGAGACCATCCTCAAGGAGATACCTGAAGAGGAGCAGGTAGAATTCATCGGAGATAAAAAGGCAGACGTTACACTTCTGTCCTGGGGAAGCAACAAAGGGGTCATCCTGAGCGTGTTCGATAAGCTCAGAGCGGAGGGAGTGAAGGCGAACCTCGTTTACGTGAAGCTGATGAACCCGTTCCCCGCTGAACTCGTGAAGCGTTACCTCTCGACTTCAAAAACGATAATAGACCTCGAGAACAACTACACGGGACAGCTTGCGACTCTTGTGAGACAGAATTGTCTGATTGAGATAGACAATTTCATATTGAAATACAATGGAAGACACACAACAGATGATGAGGTATATGAAGGCATCAAACGTATTTTGGAAAAGAAAGAAAACAAGGTGGTGATGGTTCGTGGCGCATAATTTTAGAACAGATTTGTGGGTAGACTGGTGTCCTGGATGTGGTGACTTTGGTATTCTTGCAGCACTTCAGCAGACGATGTCGGAACTGAACAAGAAACCTGAAGATTTCGCAATATTTTCAGGCATCGGCTGCTCCGCAAAGACTCCACACTACATCAATGCCCCAGGGATGCACACGCTGCATGGCAGGGTGATTCCATTCGCATCCGGAGTAAAACTGGCAAATCCGAACCTTACTGTGATTGCAGACGGCGGGGACGGAGATCTGCTCAGTATCGGAGCGGGCCATTTCGTGGCTGCCGGAAGAAGGAACGTCGACATGACGATAATCATTCACAACAACGGAGTATATGGGTTGACAAAGGGCCAGGCTTCTCCAACGCTTCCAAGGGGGGAGAAGACGAAGGGATTACAGAGACCGAACATTTTCGACTCCTTGAATCCCGTTGCACTTGCTCTATCTGTCGGTTACACATTCGTAGCGAGAGCTTTCTCATTCGATGTCAAGAATACAAAGGAAATCATAATGAAAGCAGTGAAACACAGAGGAACATCCGTCATAGATATGCTCCAACCATGCCCGACCTACAACGATGTCAACACGAAGGAGTGGTACGAGAAGAGGATCTACTACCTTGACAAGGATCCGACCTGGGATCCAGTCGTAAAAGTGGCATCTTCCGAAGAGTCTGAGAAGAAATACCTGCAGGCCATACAAAAATCACTGGAGTGGGGAGACAAGATACCTCTGGGAGTACTCTATCAAAACGATCTCGTTCCTTCATTCGGCGACAGAATCTCGGACCACATATCAAACTATTTCGAGGTGCCTCCTTCGGAGTCTCCAATAGTAAATTCTGAGGGGGATCCAATAGCGAGAATGGAGAAGATATTCGGAGACAGGTTAATCAGAAGATGAACATTGGGGCACACCTCTCCACAAAGGACGGTTTCTCAAAGCTACCAGAGAATGCACACGCACTTGGACTGAGAACGTATCAGTTCTTTTCCAAGAACCAGATGCAATGGAAGTCCCGTCCCCTCGACAAGAATGAAGCAGAGGCTCACGCAAAAGCAGCGAAGAAGTTGGGGATAGAGAACGAGGCAATCCATGCATCTTACCTTCTGAACCTTGGGAGTCCTGAAGACGGCAAGTGGAAGATGTCATACGATGCATTTGTAGAAGAAATAAGGAGGGCAGATCAACTGGGCGTACCCTTACTGATATTTCATCCCGGCGCACACATGGGATCAGGGGAAGAGAATGCGCTGAAGAGAATCTCGAAGGCCGTGAATTCTGCTACAGAAGAGACCAAAGGGGCAAGAGTGAAACTGGTAGTGGAGAACACAGCGGGACAGGGATCTATGGTCGGGCACTCTCTGGATCACCTCGGTTACCTCGCAAAGAACTCCAACGACAGTGAGAGAATAGGCTTCTGCATAGACACATGCCACGCCTATCAGGCTGGGTATGACATCAGCAACGACCTGGATGCTTTCCTTTCGGAATTTGACTCGAAGGTCGGACTTGGTCTGCTCAGGGCTTTTCATCTGAATGACTCCAAGTATCCATTCAACAAGCACCTCGATCGACACGAGAATCTTGGAAAGGGAACGCTGTCTCACGATTTCTACGTCAACCTGTTCAATGAAAAGAGGCTGGCCAAAGTTCCTGCATTTCTGGAAACTCCAGAGGGAGAGGAAGGGTACCCGAAGGATCTAGAATTCCTGAGGTCGCTTGGAATAAAGATATGAGAAGCTTATAGAAATGGAATTTGACTCCAAACTCCAAGGTACAGTCTTTTTGGTAGACGACTTGAGAAGGGTGACGGTCTCTAAAATTATAGTCCGTGAGTGACTCCCTTATCAACCAGTTTTTTTGCTTCCCTGACTATGCTCTCGGAGATACGCTCACCGAATCCCTGTATTCTCTCCAGATCTCTTGGCGTGGAATTTGCAATCCGCTCCAAATCGAAACCATTCATCTTGAGCCTCCTGGCTCTGACCCTTCCCACGTTTGGCAGAAAGACCAGGGGTATCAAGTCCTGCTGGATTCCGTTTGATATCCTGTAATTGAGTGCTCTCAGCTCTGTTCTTCCCAGATTGAGCGCTCTTGAGATCTCGTAGAGAGAATGGGACAACCAGTCGGCTATCTCGACTCTGTTCCTCAGGTCGGCCGGCCAAATGTGATACTTCTCGACTATTGAGTCCTCGGGTAGTTCGTCTATCCAGTCGCTCAGTATTAGCGACACCTTCATCTGTTCCGGTTCTGGATGGAATGGAAGATGGGATGGCGGTATGTAGGGAAAATTCTCGCTCTCTGAAACGTAGAGGGAGGGCATGTCTGGCGTAGAACATATTCCAAGGAGTATATCGTCAATGCTCTCCAGTGATACCGTATCCCTAAGTATCACTCCCGTCAACGGGTCTACATACAATTCCGACACCTTCCTGCCGAATGGAGTGGGTCTATAGGTATCGGTACCCTTGATCATATCGTTGCTTTTCAGGAATTCCAAGCTTCTCGTGATCCATTCTTCGAGAAGGAGTCCTTCGTGGAAGGCGAGTGTTGTTGAAAAGAATTTGTTGAGCGACTGCAGGTCCTTGCTCATACCTGAGGAAATCAGTCCGAGAACGTGCATCCTTATCTTGCCCTCATTTATCCTGGAGGTGATACTCTCAAGCTCCCCATTCACGTAAGTCGAGTATACCTCCTGAAGGCGTACTTTTGATGAGTAGATGTATCCGTTTCCTATCCTGTCGTACTTCACCCTTCCGGCTCTCCCCAACATCTGCTGGACCTCTAGATTCGGAATGAGTACGGAGGAAAAACCGTCGTACCTGTAGACGTCCTTGATGATTACTGACCTAGCTGGAAGATTGAGGCCAGCTGCCAGTGTGGTTGTCGCTACTATGACCTTTATCTTCCTCTCCTTGAACAACCTCTCCACCAGTCTCCTCTGCTCCGACAACATCCCCGCGTGATGATATCCAACGCCTCTTCCTAGTACTGGCACGAGTTTCTCGTACCCAGGTGTTTCAGAGTCATAGATCAAATCCGACAGTGCTTCCCTTTCCTTTGGACCCAGTCTTGACTCTACAAATCTGCTCATCTTCTCGGCCGTGCTTTCTGCGGATTTTCTTGAACGCACAAAGATCAATGTCTGTCCCGAGTCATTGAGTGATTCAACAACGAAGTCTTCAAAAGAATCGACGTCTGATACTAGCATACCATCTTCATCAACGACAGAGTCGGGAGTTATGACGTACTTCCGCAAGGGTACCGGCCTGAAGTTGCTTGTGACCTCAAGGGCATTGAGCCACATAGCGATGTCACTCACATTTTTCACCGTCGCAGACATGGCTATGAACTGGGCCCCTTCAACTAGGTGTCTTATTTTGGAAATGACAATTTCAAGGGTGCTGCCTCTTGATTCATCAAGTATGTTGTGGATCTCATCAAACACCACAAACCCCAGATTATCGAAGACCGCTGGATTGTTCCTCAGGAGAGAGTCCACCTTTTCCGATGTTGAAATTATGACGTCATAGTTCTTCAGGTAATTGGACGGCCTGTCGTAATCGCCAGTGCTAATGCCTATCTTCAATCCAAACTCTTCGAAAAATTTCAGGTCTTCGTGCTTCTCCTCGGCCAGCGCTCGAAGAGGGACTACATAGAGGGAACGAAGTCCCCTTTTCCACGCCCTCAGCATCCCGAAGTAAGCCACCAGCGACTTTCCCGAAGATGTCGGAGTGGCTAGCAGAAGCGAATCCCCATTAGAGAGAATCTTGATGCCATCTGTCTGCAGGGGGTATAGCTTGTCTATTCCCTCCTTCTTGAGATAACTAGAGAACTCACCTGGTACAGGAAACCCAAGCTCCAACTCTCAAATTACCTCTTTTCCCATTTCATCTCTAAGGACCTTAGGCACGACTATTGAACCATCTTCCTTTTGATTGTTCTCCACTATTGCGACGAGGGTCCTGGTCGTTGCGATCAGGGTCGAGTTGAGAGTGTGCACATAGACGTTTCCTTCCTTTCCTCTGTATCTGACCTTGAGTCTCCTCGCCTGATAGTCAAGGACATTGGATGCACTAACGACCTCCCTGAACAGCCCCTGTGCAGGATACCACGCTTCGATGTCGAACTTCCTGCTCGCGACGTTTCCCAGATCGCCAGTGGCGATATCCACTACTCGGAACGGTATCTCGAGAGCCCTGTAGAATTCCTTGGCATTTTCCAGAAGCCTTTCGTGGTAATTCTTCGAGTCTTCGGGCTTAACAAAAGCGAATTGTTCAATCTTGTTGAACTGATGGACCCTGAAAATACCCTTGGTGTCCTTTCCATGGGCTCCAGCTTCCTTCCTAAAACAGGGTGAAATTCCAGCATAAAGTAACGGAAGATTGTCCTCCTCCAGGATGGTATTTGAGAGGAAAGCGGCTATGGGGTGTTCAGACGTCGCGATAAGGTACAGGTCTTCTCCCTCTATCTTGTAGAGTGTGTCCTCAAAGGCTGTGAAATCTGTCGCACCGTTTGTTGCATCCTTGTTCAGCATGAAGGGAGGCTCTACTAGCGTGAATCCTTTTTTCTGAAGGAACTTCAGAGCATAGTGCTCAAGAGTCGACTCCAGAAGAACTAGATCTCCCAGCAGGTAGTAGAATCTTGAACCTGCGACGCTTGCAGCACTCTCCAGATTTGCAAGGCCTCTTTTCACCAGCAAATCTACATGGCTCTTGGCCTTGAAATCAGATACCTCATTCTTCATTTTTCCGCCGCTCTGTTGGGTGAAACTTTCAACGTCACCTTTGTAGACTCTTGCCAGTCCTTCGAAATATACGGCAGCATTTCCCGTCTCGTCCTTAGCCACCGGTGCTAGGCTATCGACGATGTTTGGGATTTTCTTGAGTACATCGTCGCGTTTTGTTTCAGTCTCTCTCAGCCTGGCGTCGAAATTTTCTATCTCTCTGTCAATTTCTGTCGCTCTTGCTTTGACTGAATCTGCACTGTCGCCCTTCCTGATCTTTTCTCCAATCTCCCTGACAAGTTTGTTCTTGTCGGCTTTCAGATTATTGCTCTCTCTCAGAAGCTCCCTCCATTCGGAATCCAGCTTTATTGCTTCCTTTATGATTCCATCGTCCTGAAATCTCCTCTTCTGGCTTTCAAAAAGGACTTCAGGGTTCTTCCTGAGGATGCTAACGTCTATCACAGATTGGCAACGTATTCGCTCTATTATAATTTGTTTGTTTCTATCTGAATGTTTCCAGGAGGAGTCACTGCTTAGACTTCTCTATACCCCTGCTGTAGAGCACCTTGGCAAGAAGTCTGATGCCTTCGAACTTCTCCGCTACGAAGCTCCCTGAAAACCTTGGAATCCTGCTTAGCCTGATAAACTCCGCCATCAATCTCTCCAGGTCAGCTCCCGTCCTGAGCAGATATCCAACTGCAGCGTCTTTTGCACGAAGCAGAACGACTTCAGGGTCTGTGTTCTCAATTTCTGGAGAGACTAAGGCTTCAAGAGATCCCGAATCGGGCGCGTTCCTCTTGAGAATTATCGATGAACCAAGGTCAGAGTAGTAATGGATCAGCTTGACATAACCCTCCCTCCATTCGCTGTCCATTATCATTAGTTGCCCAAAATCGGATAGGATACAGTCGTAGTGTCTGAAGAACTCCCACACTCCAGAATCGTAATCTTCCATCGAGTCTGTGATCAAGCACTTAAATTTTGGAAAGGCGTCGCTTTCATCCATATTTAATCTCGTTAAAACAGATTTTGTATACTTAAACTTTGTTTCCCTCTTTTACCAGAACTCCTTTAATTCTCTGAGCAAGCAGCTCTGATATCTCCTTCCCTTCAAATTGTCCCCTTACCTGTTTCATCACAGATCCCATGAGAAGCTTGAACGAAGCCTCACCTTTCTCTCTGATCAATTCTTCGTTGTCTCTGACCACGTTTTCGACTATTCTGATCAATTCTTGGTTGCTCTCGTTCTTTATCCTGAAATCGAGCCCAATCTCTCTTGTCCCCTCCTGGTCGTGCATTACGAGTGAAAGACCGTTGGAGTCATGCCTAACGAGGACTATTTTTCTGTTTTCAGAGAGCTTGAATTCCCCCTCTAGGTAAAGTGATTCAAGCGATTCTGAGGGTATGTTGCCCCGTGAGTACCTTGCCATTAGGGTCCTTGCCCTGTCAGCATCTGGAGACTCTGCTGAATACACCACGGACAGAAATTTGGCGCACATCTTGGAATTCCCGTAATCTTTCACAAACGATTCCAGCACGTCATCATATTCTTTCCAGAGCGAGTTAAACGCTTCCTGCCGCGGGATGCCGAGGGATTCAAGGTGATCCACTCTCTGTTCCACCGTTGGAGGAATCCTACTCTCAACGTCTTGCAGATACGCTGAATCAAGAGGGATAAGAGGTATGTCAGTTTCCGGATACATTCTTGAGCTTCCAGGGAGGGGTCTCAAGAATTTGGTTCCGTTCTCGGTGGCGCCTCTCGTTTCTGCTGGGACTCCCTTCAGGGACTCCAGAATTCTCCTTTGCACGATCTCGATGCACGTTTCTATCCGGTTCGCCTCTAAAACGACCAGCCCAAACGCATCCTCGTCGTTGGCTCCAAGTTTCTTTGATATCTCGAGTTTTTCCTTTTCTTCTATTCCGTAGTTTGGAAGTTCATCCGAATGAATGAACCCTCCAATTCCCACGACCCTCAGTCTTTCTGCTATTTCGCGGCCCAGTCTGTATTTCCCTTTGTTCAAGACTCCTGAAAGACCCGGTAGTGTGAACCCATAAACTCTCTTTCCACTCTTTATGCCCTTCGTGAAGAGTTCAGAATTCTTGAAGTAAGTTGACGCCGTCAGATCTTCAAGTAGCAGGTCTGTAGAGACGTGCCTGTCCTTCAGAACGTCTGCTATCTCCAACAGCGATTCCTGTCTCTCTATCTCCTTGGTCAGTACCTTCTCTATCTGTGAGAGGGACTGGACTCCCTTGACTTCAACTCTGTTTCCGCCTCTGATCGAAACGTTGAGGTCCTGTCTTATGCTACTTGCCTCTCTCCTGATCATCCCGCTCTGTTTTACCGCGAGTCCAATGCTCTGGGCTACTTCTCTAGCCTCTCTTGGTGAGCGTATGTCAGGGTCAGTCGATATCTCTATCAATGGAATACCAAGTCTATCCAGAGAATATACCACCCTGCCTTCTTCCTCTTTTACCTTCTTACACGCCTCTTCTTCGAGCGTGATGGAAGTTATTCCTATGCTCTTGGAATCGGTCTTGAAGCTGCCGTGTAATCCAACTATTCCAGTCCGTTGAAATCCAGAGGTGTTAGAACCATCTATGACGATCTTACGCATGAAGTGAACGTTGTCGACTATCCTGGACCCGAGTATGAGAGAGACTATGATTGCGGTCTCTAGTGTTTCCTTTCCCGGAAGATGTGGAGGTTCTTCATCCATCTCCACCAGGCAGGAATTTTCGGTCTTGATGTACTCAAACACCTTACCCTTCATTGACTCTTGGAGAGCCGCTACGTCCTTCTCAGATTTCTCTCCGGAGACAACGGTAAGCTTTCTTGCAAAAGTCCCAAGCTCCATCTTTCCCTCTTCGCCGCGACACTCGCAAAACAGCTTCCTTCCTCTCACCTGGAAGTGTATCTCTAGACCAATTTTCACGTCATTCTGTTCTTCGTTCAGAGATCTCACCCCTGAGGTTCTTGACCAGGAGCTTTCGTGCGTTCTCGGTATCGAAGTTACCAAGTAGGAAGGACAGCTTTGTGTAGGCGACCTCTGGTAGCATGTCTTGTAACGGGATCACTCCAGCTCCCAGAAGGTTCCTCCCCGTGGTGTAAACGTCAAGGTCGACGCTTCCATAGAGACACTGAGTGGTAACACCGATGATCTTTCCCTGAGAGGTAGATC
>JAJYMI010000029.1 GCA_021787125.1 Thermoplasmata archaeon
TTCCGATCTGGACAGATTGGTTACAATAAGCGTGAGTCCCAAGTTCAAGGAAACGCTTACAAAATATCAAGGAAAACTCATGAGAGAAGGAGGAAAAAAAGTGACGTACGAAAAAGCGATTTGTCACGCATTAAGGATTGCAATTCAAAAAGAATTTCCAGAAGACAATTTTGAAATAAAGTGTGCGGAGAGGGAAAGTCCAAATGCGAAATAAACTTGTCAATCGTTTCCAATCAATCAAATGCTTTTGTGGTGAACAATCAATGCCTTCTGTAACTGAAGTTCACACTTTTATCTACATTTTGAAGGAACTAACTTCTACAGAGAGATACTGGAAGCCAATAATATGTTTGCCTGATACACTATGGGGGCCAAAATGACTAGAAAAGAGAGTAAAGAAACGAGATCCCAGATTATGTCGTCGATACGATCAAAAGGGACTGCTATAGAACGAGAGATGAGGAAAATACTGAACGATACTGGTCTCGAATTTAAGGAGCATCCCACTGGAATTTTCGGCAACCCCGATTTCGTAATTCTAGAAAGAAAAATTGCAATCTTTTGCGACGGCGATTTCTGGCACGGGTACAAGATGAAATCCAATCCTAGGCTGAATGTCAAAGAAAACAGAGTTTTCTGGCTAAGGAAAATAAGGGGCAATGTAAGGAGGGATCTTAGAGTCAATTTGAGGCTTGAGAAAGAAGGATGGAAAATCATTCGATTCTGGGAGCATGAAATAAAACGGGAACCTGAGCTGGTAAGGGAGAAACTGAGGAGGGAACTACGTGCATAAATCGGAAAAACCTGTTGCGGTAGATTTGTTTTGTGGGTGTGGTGGACTCACGTTCGGAATGAGAAAGGCTGGAATCAATGTACTTGCGGGAATTGACAGTGATCCGAAACTGAAAGAAACATATGAGATGAATAATCCGGGTTCTGTCTACATATTGAAAGACATTAGAAACGTTACAGGAACAGATATTGAAAGAATATTCAAGGGGCATAAGGGTCCAAAGATACTAGCAGGTTGCGCCCCTTGTCAGCCCTTCTCTA
This sequence comes from Thermoplasmata archaeon, assembly GCA_021787125.1. Lineage (GTDB taxonomy): Archaea > Thermoplasmatota > Thermoplasmata > Thermoplasmatales. The sequence goes on from JAJYMI010000029.1 coordinate 1,054, forward strand.
AAATGAACAAGAAAAAATCGAAACTTCATAAGGATTATTCTCTCTTACTGGAGTTCGGTAGGTTGATAAGGGAAGTGAGACCTGACGGAGTCATAATGGAAAATGTACCCCAGCTTTCAGATAGGGGTCATAAAGTCTTCGATAAATTTCTGAAAACGCTTCAGGAAGTTGGACTAGCGGAAACTCACGAACCGAGCCTAGATTTCGCGTCTTATGGTGTTCCTCAACATAGAAAAAGACTAGTTTTGATTGCTGCACGAAATAGACCTAGGCTTCCGCGATTAATTTATGGCCCCAATTGCACAAAGAATTTCAGGACCGTAGAATGGGCCATAAGGAAATATCCGATTATAAAGCAGGGCCATTCGGAATCAACCAAACGCAATCACTCGTGCAGGAGCTTGTCGGAACTAAACCTGGAAAGGATAGCCCTGACTCCTCATAATGGCGGATCAAGAAAAGATATTCCAAAGTTGTTCTGGATACGCACCCATAAAGCACATAGGGGACATGATGATACTTACGGAAGAATGAAATGGACTGACCCTGCTCCAACGCTTACATGCAAGTGTCTGAGTGTAACTAACGGAAGATTTGCCCATCCCGAACAAGATAGGGGAATCTCCGTTCGGGAAGCTGCTGCCCTCCAATCGTTTCCGGACAGATATTCTTTCCCTCTTAACCTTCAAGTTGCTCAAAGATGCATTGGCAATGCTGTTCCTCCGTTGATTGCGAAAAAAATATCAAGAAGCCTCTTAAAGTATATTTCTTGAATCTTTAATGAAGCTTGTTAGCCCACTTCTTGTTGGACTCTACATCTCTTACAAGTTTGAAGTAATTCCACCCTATCACTTCGAGATGTTTATTGTGAGATTCAAGATATGTGGATATCAAATAATTCAGAACAACGCTTGTCATTCTTTGTTTACCATATGTATCCATGACCTCAAGCGTGAATATTCTATATAGATCTGGATCTACTTTGAAAGTTCTGTTAAGCCTTTTCGGTGCTTTTTTTTCCATCGAATCACTCCTTATTTATCTAGTATCTTTAATTATATTTATATACTTATGTAAATACTTGGGTGACTTAATATGCACTTATTATATATATAAAATATGGAAAACTTAAATATCATTGGAAAGACCGTTTTCGTGGGGGACGCCCCTTCCCTCGAAAGGGTAGCGTTCGTTTGTCTCGGAAGCAATGAAGTTGGGTCTGGGGAAATGGTAAAGATACAGTTCGACAAGAGTGGTAAATCAGTAGTAGCCGCCGCTAGGGTTACTTCTGGACTTGAACAGAATCCTTATGAAACTCCCCAACGTACCCAGGTAATGGATGCTCTCGGCATATCGTCATCAGAGATTGACGAGGACTCACTCGGACGATTCAAGGTCTACTATGCTGATCTTCTAGAATTCGTCTACCATGACGGCTCTATGGGGAGACCCTCTGGGATCGTTCCTTCCGGCTCACCCGTATCAGCGCCGGACGAGGATTTTGTTAGGAAAGTGCTAGGCATGCCTTTACCTAATGAAGCTGACTCCTTGAATCTGGCCACTCTTGGAAATTCAGATAATATTTCCGTTACACTTTCTGCAAACAAAACCCTGCCCAGGCACATCCTTGTAGTTGGGACGACAGGTAGTGGAAAATCATACTTCGTCGGAAAGGCCGTCGAAGAGGTCTCGAGGATTGGGATTCCAGTGATTATCGTGGACATTCATGGCGAATATATCAAGGAAACCGAAGAACTCAAGGGAACTGTTTTGAGACCGGGGGTGAATCTTAGGATCAGACTTGACAGCTTAGAGGAATCTGAGGTGCTGGGAATGTTGCCGATTACGAACGAGTTACACACTAACATCGCTGCGAGAGCCTTCTCGGATCTGAAAATGTCAGGAAGGCCTTTTGGAGTCCGAGAGTACGAGAACAAGGTACGAGAAGTAGCTATAGATATTGGAAGCACAAAAGGAACACAGACGATCATGGAAGCGAGAATCAGGAGTCTTAACACCATAAAGATACTTGGAGACGGGATAAAGTGGGACGCTATTCTTTCGAAGGGAGCTGTCATTGATGTCGATTGCAGGGACCTGACACGGACCTACGTTATCATGCTCGTAGGAGCAATGGCAAGAGAACTTTACAACCTTAGAAAATCCGGCAAGATACCCCCACTTGTTTTGGCCCTGGATGAAGCACATATATTCTTACCCGCAAGCGGAAGTTCAGGGGCCTCGTTTGTATTGGGCGAAATAGTAAGAATGGGAAGACATGCACCAATAGGTGCAATAATCTCCACACAGCATCCTTCCGATATAGATCAGGCCACGGCGAAAATTACTAACACCAGGTTCATTTTTGCAATTGAACCGTCAGAACTGGGATCCCTTGGAGGCCTTTTGGGGGATATGCCTCCAGAAACAGTTAATTATCTAACACACATGGAACAGGGGGAATGTTTACTGGTAGGAAATAGGGAAACCATTAGGCACAGCGTAACGACAAAGATATCAAAGAGAAAGACGACCCCTGGTGGGGACACACCAAGGATGATCCAGAATGGTTGAAGATCCAGAACCTGACAAATCCGCGCTGAACAAGATATACGAATACATTGTCACTAGCGGTGCGGCGGGAACCACTGTACAGGAAATTTATGAGAATCTAGCAATAAATCAAAATACCATTCGTTCCGCAATCAAGAGACTGTTAGCCACTCATCGCATATTGGAGTCAGGAGAGAGGCAGGCCGAAGGAGGAGCTGGAAGACCTTCCACGAGATATGCTGTAGCCGAGGTGGGGAACGAGTTAAAGCTGGAGCATCAGCAAGAAACTGCTGAAGAGGAGAAATCGGAGGCTCTCCTGGAAACAATAATAACATATTCAATGAAGAACCTGCCAAAGCCAGAAGATCCAATTTATGGGCTCCTATATGCGAAGTTATTGTCTGCTAATGCCATAGATGTTCTTGTTCAGATGGCCAAATGGCTATGTAAGGAATACAACGAACAGTTCCAGCTACTGAAAAATCACAGAGATGATAGAGATCTTAGGGAAAAGTACAAAGACAATTTGGAAAAAATAAGGGAATTTTCATCGTTCTATTTCTGTTCAATATTGGGGGTTCCAGCTTATGAAATAGACGAAAACAACGGAATTAGAAGATATGGTCCGATCAGGATTGAGCCTGTAAAGAGGGATGATCCAAGGGGAAATGAACCGGCAGGATTGGACGATGAAGTTGACCTGAGGAGATATTTAAGAATGTCTGTGTTTGGACATTTCGTTCTCCAGGAATTTCCAGTGGGGGAATTCGACTACAAGAAGAATCCAGTGGCGGGAACCGATTCTTCCGTCTACGAAATATTCCTCAGAGATGTGGCCCAAGTTTATCTACCAAATTCATCGATATCATTAGTCACTTCGATAGGAGTGAAATTGGACGCGATAGGAGGGCAACCCTTTTACGACAAGCATCCAGAGCCCAAGGTTTTGGCACAGTACGAGGAAAGAGCAGCGATAGAGGAGGGATTTCTCATTCCTCCGCCAGGCCGTTTCGGATTTGAAGAAGGCTTGGAAGAAAGGATCCAGGAAGCGGCAATGGACTTAAGACAGTATTCGAAAGACCGAGACATGCTCTTTAGCGGAGAATACCCGGCAAAAATCTTGTTTAGGGACGGAAGAATCTTCCCGTTAGAGTACACGTACCAGGACGAGATAAACTATGGACTGCATGGTAAACTAGTAAGGGCATCCATTCGAAATTTCCTAACTTTAACAAACCTGACGAATGCTAGCAAAACGAATACACTATTCTGTGGTTATGTGAAGCGGACACACCTCAGCATATTCGCCCCATTAGCAATATGGTACATGGCATTCTATGATCCCCCGACAAACGAAGGTCCTCTTCTTCGAGGTTGGAAGCTAGATGACTTCTTAAGCACATCATTTTCTGATACAGAGATTCTTTCCAACGTTTTTTATTCGTCGCGTGAACGAGCCGATAGAACAGTTGTCGTGACATTTAGAACCCTGAGACGATTCCAGAGTACGCAGAACGCGAAGAACCTAAAGAACTACGAACCTACAAATGACTCTTCAGTCTGGGAAACGAGGATAAAAAAAGCCTTAGACGGTGAAGACGTTGCGGTAGACGTTGAAGAAGTGGCATCAACGTTCGGAACTCTTTTAGCAAGATCAGCTGTACTAATGTTCTACAGTTCGTTAACTTCTGACATTAAGCCTACAGGGCAAAAGAATATCGCTATTCCAAGAATCGAGATAATGGCTCCCTATGATGAACTTGATTATGACTCACTACCGAATAATGATATGAAAATTGCAGTTTCCGAAAGGGAATACGTATCAAAGATCATTGCCTCGTTGTTTGGGGAAAAGGGCGTCATGACTGAGTATCCAAGGGGGGACCTGACGGGAAAGGTCAGCACAGATCCAGAGATATTTCTTGCTCCAACCCCTGTTGTACTGGCTCATAACTATTCTAAGGAACTGGGAAAGATTTACTCGTCTGACTTCAAGAATCTCCTTTTTAAGACCTATAGGAGGATGTTTGGTAGATTTGCATACTTGTCGTAAATGCTTTGCTAAGAAAGATAATTCTCTTTCACATTATCCATCCGATAACGACCACACAAACTATGTGAAACCACACATGGGACTGAAAGGAAAGACGCCAGCGGGCATGGCTGGAATTGAGATTCAGTGAGCTAACAAATGGAAAACAATCATAGAAAATGCAGCTATGGCCCGAAATGTAACAACTGAAAAAGGCAGGGCCATGGCCCGATAAAGTAACAGAACCCACTCTTACAAGATTTATATAGAAGAACGAATTACCGTTTTAGGGTGAAATATTGATGTTATCGGGACAAATCCCTATCCTAGTTTTGAAAGAAGGTTCAACTAGGGAATCCGGAAAAGATGCTCAAAGAAACAATATAGAGGCCGCCAAGGCAATTGCGGACACGGTCAAATCTGCACTTGGTCCAAAAGGTATGGACAAGATGCTGGTTGATTCTCTTGGCGATATCACTATATCAAACGATGGCGCAACCATAATGAAACAGATGGATGTGGATCACCCAACTGCAAAGATGATTATCGAGATCGCAAAGGGGCAGGATCAGGAAGTTGGAGATGGAACGACCACCGCCGTTGTTATAGCTGGTGAACTATTGAAACAGGCAGAGCTCCTGCTCGATCAGAACGTCCATCCAACCGTTATCGCGAATGGTTACAAGCTTGCATCCAACAAGACGAGTGAAATTCTGGCAAGCATTTCAGAGAAAAAGGTCAGCGACGAAGTTCTGAGGAACGTCGCCCTTACCGCAATGACGGGCAAGAACGTCGGCGGGGTAACTGACTTCCTTGCAAAGATGGCAATGAAGGCTGTCAAGAGCATCGTTGAAGAGAGAGAAGGAAAGAAGATGGTGGACGTGGACAACATCCTCATACAGAAGAAGTTCGGAGGGGGGATCACAGATTCTGAACTTATTGAAGGAGTTGTGATTGATAAGGAAAAAGTCCATCCGAGAATGCCAAACGAAGTCAAGAATTCAAAGATAGCACTGATTGACTCTGGACTGGAGATAAAGAAGACGGAGATAGACGCAAAGGTCCAAATAACGGATCCAACCAAGATTCAGGCTTTCCTCGACCAGGAGGAGGAGACACTCAAGGCCATGGTTGACAAGGTCAAGAAGTCGGGAGCAAATGTCTTGATGAGCCAGAAGGGAATTGACGATCTTGCTCAACACTTCCTCGCGAAGGAAGGCATATATTCTGTCAGGAGAGTCAAGAAGAGCGATATGGAAAAGATCGCTAAAGCAACTGGCGCAAAGATCATAACAAACCTGGACGATCTCTCTTCCAAGGACCTAGGAAACGCTGAGAGGACAGAGGAGAGAAAGATCGGAGACGACAGGCTTACGTTCATCACCGGATGCAAGTATCCAAAAGCGGTTTCAATCCTCATAAGGGGAGGAACACAGCACACGATAGACGAAGTGGAGAGAGCCCTCCACGATGCTCTGAAGGTAGTGGGAGTTGCAATAGAGGATCAGTCCTTCGTAACCGGCGGGGGAGCAATAGAGGCAGAACTAGCATATCAGCTCAAGAAGTATGCTCCGACCGTTGGAGGAAGGGAACAGCTGGCAATAGAGACGTTTGCAAACGCTCTTGAGATCATTCCCAGGACACTCGCAGAGAACGCAGGAATGGATCCGATCGATTCGCTCCTAAAGCTAAGGTCTGAACACCAGACCGGAAACAAGAATGCCGGAATAGATGCTATGGAAGGTGTCGTTGCAGACCTATTCAAGAAGAACGTGGTTGAACCCGTAAGAGTGAAGTCCCACGCGATAGAGAGCGCAACCGAAGTCGCAACGATGATACTGAGAATCGACGACGTAATTTCTTCCAAGAAGTCCAGGAGTGAGGGCCCACCTGGAGGAATGCCTCCAGGAGGCATGGGTGGCATGGAAGGAATGGGCGGAATGCCCCCGATGTAAAAGGGGATACTATTGGAACTTGTTCTGGGTGAAGAGAAACAGGAGATCGAAAAGAGAGATTTCGATCTGATAATTATCGGGGCCGGAGCAGCCGGGCTGTCCGCGGCCGTCTATGCAACTAGGGCAGGATTGTCCAACGTTGTCATAGATGGTTCCATCGCGGGTGGGCTGACCCTGGAGGCACCGCTCGTGGAAAACTATCTCGGATTTGCCGAGATACCTGGAACAGAACTTGCGAAGGAATTTCTTGAACACGCAAGGAACTACACGAAGATCATTGACAACAACAGGGTAATTTCAATAAAGAAAGACAGCGGATACGTTCTGCAAACCGAAAAGGGAGAATTCCGCTCGAAGGCGATTCTCTTTGCGACAGGAACGAAACACAAACACCTGGGGATCCCTGGCGAACACGAGTACTTCGGAAAGGGAGTGAGCTACTGCAGTACCTGTGACGGCTGGCTGTTCAAGAACAAGAAAGTCCTGGTCATAGGCGGAGGCAACTCCGGGGCAATAGCAGCGATATCGATGAAGAACATCGTGACACAGGTGAAGATATTCGAGTTCATGCCCAAATACATGTGCGAAGATGCATATGTGAAGCAGATAAACTCAATGGGAATAGACTACAAGCGGAACGTACAGGTTACAGAGATCAAGGGCGAGGGAAAGCTCGTGAAGACGGTGAAGTTCAAGGACAGAGCCACGGGACAGGAATTTGAGGAGAACTTTGACGGGGTGTTCATATATGTCGGACTTGCCCCACAATCAGAACTAGCAAAATCCATCGGAGTAGAAGTGACTGAAAGGGGCTACATCAAGACCGACAGAAGCTGCAGGACCAATGTCGAGAGGGTGTACGCTGCTGGCGATGTGGCTGGGTCTTTTGCGCAGATAGTAGTAGCAGCATCCGACGGTGCAATAGCGGCAGATTCTTGTTACAGGGACCTATACCTTAAATAATGCTACTTGAGAACGTAAGCATTGCATCTCCTCTCAACAAGAAATTTGTAACTGGCTCCGACTTCGACAAGCTGGATATCCTGGAACACCAGGACATCAAGATTTTAAATGGTAAAATCGAAAGCATCACTCCCACCTCTTACCCCAAGAAAGAGAGCCGCTGGGTCATCCCAGCCTTCTGCGATCCTCACACTCATCTGGTTTTCGGAGGCACAAGGGAGAATGAGATAGACCTCAGGAAGACGATGGGCTATGGAGAGGTACTGAAAAGAGGCGGAGGAATATACAGCACCATCAAGTCCACCACGGAATGTGATGAAGACACTCTCTACAACGAATCAATGGAAAGGATCGTCAGCATGATGCATCACGGCACGGCCATTTTTGAGAGCAAGACCGGATACGGCATCAAAGCAGAAGTGGAAGAGAAGATGCTGGACGTCATGGAGAGAATCGAAAGGAAACTGAGGGTAAGGATCAAGAAGACGCTCCTTGCTCACGTTGTACCGAGAAATGGCAATGAAAAAGGGTATCTGAAGGAATTTAAAGATATGATCGAGGAATTCAGGGGACGCATAGATTATGTCGACGTCTTTGTTGACGACGGAGCCTTCTCTCCATCGTTTGCAAGGGAAGCAATTCAATTTGCCAATTCCCTTGGAATCCCGGGAAGGGTGCACCTGAACGAACTGAAAAACCTCGGGGGCGTTGGAATTCTGAGTGGACTGGACATAGTGTCTTATGATCACATGCTGGAGACGAATGAAGTCGAGCTGGACAAGATTAGGGGGACGATAACCATCCTTCCTTTCACTGCAATCAACCTGAGAAAGAGCGGTTCGATCTTCTCTGCTATGAAAGAGAAGAGGAAGGTCCTGGCAATGGGTTCTGACCTCTCGCCAAATACCTACATCACTTCATTTCCACTCGCAATATCCTTGGCCCGACAGCTGTTTCCATTCACAATTGAGAATCTGATCAACATGAGTACTCTCAACTCCTGTTACTCTCTCTCGCTCTCTGAAGTTGCTGGATCCCTGCACCCTGGGAAGGAGGCTAACCTCATCGTACTGAAGGAAGGGTTCGGAAAGATAGGGTACAAATTTGGAGAAAATCCGATCAAAAGTGTGATTATTAATGGAAAAGTCTTGCGAGCAGATAGGAATTGATTTAAGGCACAAAAAAATCAGGTAACGTGAACCAGCTTCCCTTCTTCACTTTAAGCGATTTTGATCTAATAGGAAAGTCTGTTCTCCTGAGGGTAGACATAAACTCACCAATCGACCCGAAAACAGGAAACATTCTTGACGACGCGAGATTTAGAGCCCATCAGGAAACGATAGATGCACTGTCCAAGTCGAAAGTTACAATCCTGGCCCATCAGAGCAGACCTGGCAAGAACGATTTTGTCAGTCTGAGGGCTCATGCATCCCACCTCTCAAACCTGCTAAAGAGAAGGGTAAAGTTCCTGAGCGGTGTCTTTGACGACGACACTCTTGAAGAAATAGACTCAGCGGACGCTGGGGATATACTCATGCTGGAAAACACCAGGTTCTTTTCGGAGGAAGTGGTCCTGGCGGAAGAGAAACTGGAAGTTATGGAGAAGACACACATCGTGAAGAGCCTGGCCAAGCACGCAGACTACTTTGTGAACGACGCCTTTGCGGCAGCACACAGGAGCAATGTCACACTCGTTGGTTTCAGCGAGATGATGCCAAACATAGCGGGCAAGCTTATGGAAAATGAGATAGTGGGAATAGAGAGGTTCTTTGCGGTCAAGGGGAAGAAGAGGGTAGGCATATTTGGGGGAGCCAAGGCGGACGATTCCATCAAGATCATAGACAAGATGCTCAAGGAAGGCAAGATAGACAAGGTGCTGACAGGTGGGTTGGTTGGTCACATATTCCTCATCGCGGGGGGAATGGACATGGGGAAGAAGAACGAGGATGTGATCAGGAAGGAAGTCGGAAATTACGACAAGGTCCTAAAAGAAGCAGAGAAATTGCTCGGAAGCTACAGCGAGCTGATCAAGACACCGCTGGACTTCCTTGGCAATGAAGATGGAAAAGTGAAACACTACAAGTTGAACGATTTCAGAAGGGACATACCTGCGATGGATATCGGAGTGGATACAATCGCGGAATATGCCTCACTGATCAAGAGCTCAGACTCGGTCATGCTCAACGGCCCGATGGGCGTCTTTGAACTCGAGGACTACGCAGCCGGAACCGAGGAGATATTCTCGTCCGTCGCTAAGTCATCGGGGTACAAGGTCGCGGGTGGAGGACATACCTTGGCAGCGCTGGAGAGGATGGGCATCAACGAAAGTGACATAGATCACATTTCCACCGGTGGAGGGGCCCTCATAAGTTATCTTGCGGGGGAACCAATGCCTGGAATAGAGTCATTGATAGTCTCAAAGAAAAAGTTTGGAGGAATGTAGATGTCGCAGGACGCAAAAATAGATCAGATAGTTTACAGCATGGAAGTTATCAGACAGCAGTTGGAGGAGATAGAGGGACAGATTCAGTCACTCGCCCTCATTCTTCAGGATCTGGCAACGAGCACTGATTTCCTGAAGAACATGAAAATGGTGGAGGGGGATTCCCTTATACCCATAGGAAGAGGGTTGTACATAGAGGGGGAGGTCAAGAACAAGGAGAGGGTCGTTGTGAGCATCGGTTCAAGTGCATACAAGAAGGCGACAATAGAGGACGCCATGAATATACTTGAGGAGAGAAAGAACGATGCCGCGAAAGCCCTGGAGAGTAGCCGCAATTCGGAGAATGATCTTCAACAGAGGTACGCACAGCTGGAAGATTATCTGAACAGAATTTCCAGAAAGTGAACGAATGTTTGAAAAACTGAAGGAAAAGTTGGGACTATCAAATAAAGAGGAATCGCGTCCATCCAGCGAAGAAGTGCGAGGTACGTCCATAAACGTCGCGGCTCCGTCAAAGGACTTCGATGAGATCACTTCAAACCTGAAGATCTCACTGATAGAGGCCGATGTGGCATTGCCTGTCGCCGATAGAATATCCAACGTCCTTCTGAAGAAACTTGATGATAAGAGCATAAGATTGAAGGGAGACAGGAGCGCGGTTTTCAAGGAAGCTGTTCGGGCGACGATAAAGGAGATTGCTGCCGTCAGTCCTCTGGACCTGGTGGATCGTGCGGAAAAGAAGTCGCCTTTCGTGGTGATGTTTGTTGGGATGAACGGAACTGGGAAGACCACTTCGATCGCTAAGCTTGCCGAGATGTTCAAGCAAAAAGGGTTCTACGTTGTGATTGCAGCGTCAGATACCTTCAGAGCAGGCGCGATCGAACAGATAGCCCTCCACGGGGAGAGAATAGGTGTGAGGGTAGTCAAGCATCAGGCGGGTGGTGACCCAGCTGCTGTTTCATTCGATGCTGTAAAACACGCTTCAAAGATCGATAGGTCCGTCGTTTTGATTGACACGGCCGGCAGGATGCAGAACAACAAGAATCTTCTCGAGGAAATGAAGAAGATAAAGAGAATATCCAACCCAGATATGATTGTCCTTACTCTAGACGCCCTGTCGGGAACGGATACACTCAACCAGGCTAGGTTGTTCGATGAGGCTGTTGGAATTGACGGTTACATAGTGACCAAGATAGATGCAGACGCAAAGGGAGGGGGAGTGATCTCCCTGCTCTCCGAAACAAAGAAGCCGATCCTTTACATTGGAACTGGACAGACTTATTCCGATTTCATTCCGTTCAGTCTAGACTGGTATCTTGATAGGCTGCTGAACTAGATCGATTTCAGTCTTTCCTTGATCTCATCGGGAGATAGCTCCGTCGTTATCAGGGGTATCCCCTCAACTTCTGCCAACCTTATGGCCAGAGGATCTATTCTCTTTGGCTTGATGTAGACAACAACAGCTGGCTTTATTGGATGGACTCTTACGGCGATCATTGGAGACCTCCCGAACTCTACGTTCGTGAAGAAGAGCGCTCTCTCGGATGTCCAGCCGTACACCCTGAAATAATCAAAGGAGGTCAGCTTAAGGATTGCATTGAGGGAGTCCAAGATAGTATACCCGCGAATGCTCCTCTTTATGTTTAGCCCACTCACCTCCTTGCCATCGATCATTCTTATGAATTTGTGGAGATCTACGTCGTAGAAAAACTCCTTTATGTCCAGTATAACGTCCTTCTCCGTGCCGAGTGAGTACTTGAGTAGCACGGGGTTCCCTCTCTCACCATCTATTTCAACGAGAGAGGATACCAGACTCTTAAGGAACTGTGCCCCGGGAGATTTTCTCCTACCGGTTTCATAGTCGCTTATAACGGAAGTGTTGATCCTCATCCTCTCAGAGAGTTCTTTCTGGGTGACGCTGAACTCCTCTCTCCATTTCTTAATGGTCTTGCCTGGATCACTGGACATGACTATTTCTCCAGATACGTTGAAGATCACTGCTTCAGAAGAGGGAAATCTGTTGCTCTTCACGTAATGGAATTGAGTAAACGTTTTTAAAGCCTTTGAAATGCCATCGGGGGGCTTGTGGGGTAGCCTGGTATCCTTTCGGCTTCGGGAGTCGAAGACTCCGGTCCAAATCCGGACAAGCCCATTTCACCTGGACAATGCTATTGGGCGTATCCCTCACGAGGAGCAATTGTGACGACTAATACCGTGCGGGATCGATTCAGTCCAGTCTACTGTTCTTTACCATTCTCCCTTGACGACCAGCTCCTCGTACAGCTGTTCGAGTTCGTTTTCTCTATATACTTCGTGCTTCGAGAGCTTGTCAAAGAAATTCTTGATCCCTGAGTCATCATACTCTTTGGACATTATTGTGAACACGTTTCGTAGGTTGTCAGAAACCTTAAGCGCCTCTATAATGACCTTCTCTTCCTCGGACAGTGAAGAGGCATCCGCGGATAGCAGGTGGTCGAACATCCCCAGGTGTTTATCGGCCGTCTCTACGTTCATTGCGATACTCCCAGAATCCAGCGAGTTCAATTCTCTACAGTCCCTTCCGGCTTCCTTCGCGAAGTCGTCAAGTATAGCCTTTACATTCGGTCGTCTGGCACTCTTGGAGAGGACCTCAAAATTATCTTGGAGTCCGCAATAGAGATGCTTGGCCTTAGCTAACAGTTCCTGCCGTAACCTATCGGAATTCTTGTTGGAAATAGCTTCCCCTCCCTTTTTCTTTTTCTCCATCGGCTGTACTATTGGCAATTAAGTATTTTAATTTTAACTCTGTCTAAAAAGTAATAGCTTACTCCAACGATACCTCTTGGTACAACGACCAGCACCTTTAATAGCCGTGGTCGCGAGATAAATCTTATTAAGAGTCTTTAAATTTTAGAATAGGTGGAAGTTGTCCAACTACGTTGACTACAAGAGAGTTCCAATAAAGCACTACAACGCCGAGGAGAGGGTCAGGTCGCTCAATAAAGAGACCCTGATCCCGTATACTCTGGACGAAGTAGTCGCCGAGAGCTCCAGGTGTCTTGGCTGTGGCCTGTGTATACAGGGTTGTCCGGCGAGAATAGATGTACCCGGATATCAGATTGCCATGGCTAATGGAAACCTGGAGGATGGACTCAGGATAAACTTCGAGAAGTTGCCATTCGTCGAGGTTTGTGGAAACGTTTGTCCTCATCCCTGCGAAGACTCGTGCATACTCGAGGACAACAAGGGATCTCTTGCCACTCGACACATAAAGAAGTTCATTTCAGAAGACATTCCTGACTACAGGGAGGTGCTGAAGGTCAGGATACAGGACCTTGGCGGACATCCGAACGTAGCAATTGTGGGGGCTGGCCCTACGGGACTTTCTGCAGCTTTCTATCTTTCAATTAATGGAATCAAAGTCGATGTTTTCGAAGCGACTGACAAACCAGGGGGCGTGATGGTTCATGGGATCCCTCCCTTCAGACTTCCCAGAGAATCAATCAAGAAGGAAGCAGAGCACATCCTTTCTTACGGTTCTAGAATATTCTATAACACCCGCATAGGGAGAGACGTGCTATTTGAAAGCCTCATGAAGAACTATTCCGCCACATACATTGCAATCGGAAACTGGAAACCGACCAGAATCAAGATAAAGGGAGAGGATCTGCAGGGAGTTTATCACGCACTCGAGTTCCTGAACAGGATCAACAATGGCGAGAAGATTGAGGTCGGTGAGAGGGTCGCTATCATCGGAGGGGGCTTCACTGCTTACGACGCCGCCAGGATCTCTCTGAGGCTGGGGGCCAAAAAGGTCACGATGCTCTACAGGAGATCCGCGATAGACAGACCGGGATACCCATCAAGCAATGCCGACGAGGAACTCGAAGAAGCGGAAGAAGAGAGAGTGATATTTGACTGGGAGACTAGTCCCTTCGAGTATACCGGTGAGAACGGAAGAGTGAAGGGGCTGAAGTATTGGAGAAACCAGATGGTCGATACCGGTAAGGGGAGGAGACAGCCAGTTCCAGTAAAGGACAAGGAGTACCTGATCGACGTCGACACCATAATCGAAGCCACAGGACAGAGAGAGGACCTGTCATTCATTCCGCAAGAGATTATGGAAAAACTGACCACGACGCCAACGGGAGACCTGCTCGTAAACCAGTACAACATGACTAGCTACCCTGGAATATTTGCCGGAGGAGACATAACCAACAAGAGAAAGGATATCATCAGCGGCGTTGCCGACTCTGGAAGGGCGAGCATGGGAATCCTGCTGTATCTGAAAGAGCAGGGAAAGATTCAGAGAGTGCCTCAGAGACTGACGAATTACGAAGGCGGCCCCTATTCCACAACGAGCTACGAGATAAACGACAAGGAGATACCTGCATTTGCTGCCAATCCGACAGAAATAAAGGATTGAAGCTCCTGAGAGATAACGGTACAAATGTGAGCATTTTTGTGACCCATTAATCTATATCAGCCGACACATTGGATAGTTTGGTGCAGAGTGAAACTTTCTCGGATCATGACCGCCGAAGCATACAGCGGAGAGCTTCCGATCCCTCAATGCTTAATTCTCTTCAACCTGCCTAATGATTTTTATTGCAGTGAATAGATGGAAATGAATATATACGGTTCATTTTATTGAATTGCCATGAGCTCAATAAGCGCTTCAGGCAAAACAACTTACAAGCGAGATCTGTCTCTTTTTAACCTTGTAATGTTGAATGCCATGGGAATGATAGGGTCTGGTTGGCTCTTTGCCTCTCTGTACGCCGTGTCGTACGCAGGGTCAATGGGAGCAATCCTCTCTTGGGTTCTTGGAGGTATATTCGTGATTTTCATTGCGGTGAACTTCATGGAAGTGTCTCCGATGTTTCCACTCGCAGGAGGATCAACACCACTATCAGAAATGTCGTTCGGTAAGATGACGGCCTTCCTCGCTGGATGGTCCGCATGGTTATCGGACATAATGACTCCAACAATAGAGGCTATCGCCCTGGTGACTTACGCATCTTTCTATCTACCAAGCATGATCAACGCGAGCAACGGAGACCTGGAACCAATGGGTTACCTTGTTGCAGCAATTGCGATGATCGTGATGTTCGTTATCAACATGCAGAAGGTCAAGATTTTCGGAAACATAACGAGCGCGGTCATGGTTTGGAAATGGGTCGTCCCCATTCTCGCAGCTATAACAATTTTCACACTCACATTCAAGCCGACAAATTTTGTCGCATACGGCCTTTTCACCAGTTCTGGTCCCAGCGGGATATTTTATGCTCTCGTCCTTGGAGGAATCATCTTCTCTTTCGAAGGATTCAGGGCTGCCATCAATATGGCAGGAGAGGCAAAGAAGAAGGATTACATCTGGAAATCTGTCATCATAGCGATCATTGCTGTCATCGCGCTCTACTTGCTACTGCAAACTTCTTTCATAAGCGGAATCAACTGGACCTCTCAGGGAGTCACTCCGGGGAACTGGGGAGCTCTTGGATCGGGAGGTTACATAGCTGGACCGTTCGCACAGGAGGCAGCTGCGATTGGACTAGGATGGCTAGTAGTCATATTGCTTGTTGACGCAATAATATCTCCTTTTGGTGCAGGCGTTTCATACGCGGCTTATCCCGCAAGGATTTTCCAATCGATGGCCGAGTTTGGGTATGCGCCCAAGGTCTTTGCAAAGTTGAACTCAAAGACTCACATCCCACTAAATTCGCTCATTCTGGGAACTATACTTGGATTCGTTTTCCTGTACCGTTTCCCCTCGTGGCATCTTCTGGTGGGTATTCTGACATCAACACTAGTCGTGGCATACGTGATAGGACCAGCTTCAATAAACGTGTTCAGGAGGACAGTTCCAGATCGGAAAAGGGTGTTCAAACTCCCTGGAGCAAAGATATTTGCCCCCATAGGATTCATCGTATCCTTCTTCATAATCTACTGGTCCACTTTCCCGTTGAGCCTTGAGGTTTCCGTCGTCATCTTGGTTGGTCTAATAATGTACTTCTACTACCACGCAAAGAATCACTTTGGAGCAAAACACATAACATCAGGTCTTTGGCTAGTAGCGGGTCTAATTATAATGCCGATTGAATCGTACATCGGACCCTCCCAGTATGGAGGCATAAATTTGATTCCATTTGGATGGGATTTCGTGATGATCGGGATAACGGGAGTCGTGTTGTACATCTGGAGCCAATACAGCGGATGGAAGACTGAATCCCTTGAGAAGTACGTGGCGGAGGATGCATCCGGAGGAGAGTGATCCATCTCCCCCTTTTTTATCTTTTTTTTATCACCGTTTTATCACATGCCCTTTCCAAGAGCTTGTGGAGCGTCTCATCGATCGACGAAATCTGTAAGCCACTTATCTTGAGTCGTCTTATCC
>JAJYMI010000001.1 GCA_021787125.1 Thermoplasmata archaeon
TTTGACGTAATCAAAGTAGTCATCGAACAGGTTGGTCGCGATGATTAGTGGTACGATTGAGATGGATACGAGGACGAAGGGAATGTAATTTAAAAGTCCGGTAGTGGCGATTGAGTACGCAAAGCCGGGTAGTATGAAGACGAGATAGAGGTAGATTGGTGGGACCTTTCCACCTCTCGATGAGATGTCTGCCAGTTTCAAGATTTTTTCCAGCAACTTTCATCCTCCGAACGAGACCAAATACACCGGAGTTTATAAACAGTCGAATTTCTGATCTTTCTTCAGCTTGTTAACGGTATGATTTTTTTGGAGACAAATTCGTAAATATCATGACTAAATCATGAATCATGCCCGATCTAGAGATTAGCCTCTCAATGCTGAAGTGTCCGATATGTGATCTGAATCACAGCTACAAAGTAAGAGTAGAATACGTAGACAAGAAGGACGCATTAGCCGACACCTCATCCCTATACTACAACACATTTCCTACCACAAAGAAGATTGGGGACAAGGTCGTCGAAATTCAGGTATATGAGATTGACGCTTTTTGCCAGAAGAATGGCATACCATTCAGAGTTATAGTTGATCCGCCCCTTCCTCCTGGAACTGCTCCGACCAAATTTTCTATCACTTCCTCAACGTAAGGTTTAATTCTGGATTATAGGTTGGCTGCTATAGAATATCGCAATGGAGATGAAACTCTGATGGTCAATACACTGATAGTAGGGGGATCTGGATTTATTGGGAAACACCTTTCGAAGAAGATAAAAGAGAGTGGGGGGGAGGTGGCCATATTGACTAGGGAATCGAATCCCTCGATTCCATACAAGCAGATCACCTGGGATCCAACGGGTAGGGGTGAACTTCCATCCAAAGAGATAGAGGGTTACGAATTGATTGTAAATCTGTCGGGGGCAGGAATAGACAAGAAATGGTCAGAACCCTACAAAAAAGAAATAATAGAATCCAGAGTAAAAAGCACAGAACTTCTGGTGAATGCCATCAATTCAGCTGAGGTTCAACCGAAGTACTTCGTGAACGTGTCTGCTATAGGTTATTATGGAGACATCGAAGAGGGATCGGTCGATGAGGAATCTAAACCCGGTAACGATTACTTGGCCGACCTCTGTGTCAGGTGGGAGGATGAGGCCAGAAAAGTGAGTAAGAATGTTAAGCTCTTGATCCCGAGGTTTGGAGTGGTTCTGGGAAAAGATGGAGGTGCTTTTCCACAACTTCTTCGAGGTGCAAAGACTGGAGTGTCTTTCAATCTTAAGGGAAAGTCAAGCTGGAAATCTTGGGTTCACGTAGAGGACGCCGTTTCTTCCATCATTTTCATGACACAGGCGGGTTTCGAGGGACCGTTCAACGTAGTTTCTCCGAATCCTTTAAAGATGGATGGACTGATGAACCTGATCGCAGGAGAAATTGGGAAGAAGATAAGAATCAGAATGGGCCCATCTATGGCAAACATCATGCTCGGCGAGGGAAGCAAGTATTCGGTGTTCAGTGGTCAAAAAGTTCTACCGAAGAGGCTTCTAGATCTCGGGTTCAGTTTCAAGTATCCCGGTATCCAGGAAACGCTCAGCGATCTGCTGAAAGAGTCCAACTAGAAGCGCACAGCCAGAAAGGTCGTCTATGGAATTTTGAAGGTCTGTCCATGACCCGGATAAGCCATAGTGCCGTGCATCTCTAGTATTTTCTTTATTGAAATCTCAGCATTCTTTGGATCAAGAGTGAAAGACTTATTAAACTCGTATTTCCCTTCTTTTTCCGCTACAGCATCTCCTACAAAAATGGCACCAAGTCCTTCGAACCTGAAAGAAGTGCTCCCTGGAGTATGTCCGTTTGTATCAACTGCACTCAATCCAGGCAAATCAAGCTCGCTCAGCGGTCTTACTTCGCTGACCGGTCTTGCCTTCATCAGACCTGCCATTGCCGACATGACCCCTCCCGGTGATGGCATCTTTTCATTTCCTCTCGCAATCTCCACCTCTTTGTCTGGAACGAAAACTTCGGGGTGAAATTCAGAAAATATATCGGACAGCCCCCCGATGTGGTCCACGTGGCAGTGGGTGATGAGTACAACATCGGGCTTTGTCCCTTGAGTTTTGAAGTGGCTGATTATCTTCTTTGATGAACTCCTCATCCCTGTGTCTACGAGTATGACCTTGTTCTGTAGAGTGACAACGTAACAGTTTGCCATGGTTCCATCAATAGATTGAATGTTTTCTGTAAACTTCATAGTGATAAAGTCTGATCAGAGATTAAACAGTTATGATTATGAGTGGGCTAGTCTAAAAATGTTACCAGAAATGAAACGATACTTATTAATGAAGATCATTTATGCGATGAAAGGTAGGTAAATTTGCCGGTAAGGATCGGAATTCTAGACGAGACATCGGAGAACGAGAACAGAGTTTCCTTGGTGCCGGAGGATGCCAAGAAACTCGTTTCAAGAAAGATGGAAGTGATGGTGCAATCCGGTGCAGGTGTAAGGGCCGGGTTCTTAGATTCCGACTATGTCTCAGCAGGATGCTCTCTAGAAAACCGTTCAGAGGTCCTCTCTAAATCAGACCTTATACTGATGCTGGGAAGACCGGATGCGACAGATCTCCCTCACTTCAAACCAAACTCCACTCTTGTTGGTCAAATCTATCCGCTGAGGTACCCTTCTTTTGGACAGGATTTGGCTAATAGAAAGCTCAGGGTATATTCCCTGGAGCTCCTCCCAAGGACGACTCGTGCACAGTCCATGGACGTCCTCTCATCGCAATCGGCAGTTGCAGGATACCGCGCCGCAGTAATAGGTGCATTCCACTCGCCAAGACTCATGCCCATGTTGACGACCGCGGCCGGAACTGTCAAGCCTGCGAATGTCCTCGTTATAGGTGCGGGCGTAGCTGGCCTGATGGCTATTGCAACGGCCAGGAGGCTCGGTGCGTCCGTACTGGCCTACGACGTCAGGAGAGCAGCCGGAGATGACGTCAGGAGCCTGGGTGCAAAATTCCTTGAGGTGGGATTCAACGCGGTGGGAGCTGGTGGATATGCA
>JAJYMI010000022.1 GCA_021787125.1 Thermoplasmata archaeon
TAAGTTGGGAAATGGGTATGGAAAGAGTCTGATTGAGAGAGTTAGTAATCTCTGCAATTTGGCTAGAAGTAATACCCATGAGGTATGCTCCGTTCCCTTGAATAAGAGTAACTCTTAGGTCTGCAGAAATCAAGATCGGAGAACTAGAAGTCACATAAGATAAGGAAGTGATATAGATGATGGAAGCAGTAATATAAGGAGGGGTCGTATTAGCATTTGTCGATTCGACGCTTTCGAACAGTGTGAAGTTTACCTCTAAGATGTCGTTACTCAGTCTCCACGAATTGACTTGAGCAGAAACAATTGATGCATATTTGGGGTTAGTCGGATAAAGGGATATCTCACTTGCATTGTAAGTAGATGGAAAGTCTGCACTTCCAACAATCATATAGTTATTTCCTGGAGAAGCCGTCCAAACGCTCATCCAAATTTGGCCAGTATTATCAATAACGACATTAGCATTACTCGTGACGGTCAAATAATTCTCTGATATCAATTCGTATGCTACATTCCACCACATTCCTGGCTGGTCATTTGGCATCACAAATGAAAAGAGCAAATAATAGCCGGCTGGACTGAGAGAAGTTGAGTATGTAGGGAATACGTCGACGGTCTCGTACGAAGAACTGTTTAGAGTGACTGTCACTTCGTAGTATGCAGCCGAAGGACTCGTGGCTCCAAGATAGTATGACTCATTTACTAACTGTCCAGGGAAAACATTCATCGGTCCATCCTGAACAGAGTTCAGGGAAACTGCCTGTCGATTTTGATCAATATTGTTCACTACGCCCATTGGTAATTCATGACCTGCTGCCTGACTTACGGAATTTCCGCAAAACGAATATAGACCCATGCTCCCGGAAACAACAACTATGATCAGCAGTGAAATCATAATTTTCTTGACGTGCTTAATTGGCATTTCTTGGCCCCCCAGTGGAACGAGGGTCCCGGAATATAACTGAGTTTTTCTTTCATTACGTAATGATAAATCCCGTTTCTAAAACTGGCCCTCTGAACTCCAAATTCGACTAGTAAGAATTCGGACAAGTGGACAATTCATTCGAGGTAATCAAAGCTTATCTGGATGCAGTCAATCAACTAGAGATTCAAATGACGGAAAAGAACTATTTTATTGACCTGTACTCGAAGATGATCGCTATCAATTCTGTGAACCCATCCGGTGGGGGTAAGGGAGAATCAAACAGAGCAGAATTCCTAAAGAGAGAGATATTGAAATGGAGCAAAGAGATAAGATTTGAGGAATACGTAGCAGAATCTGACGGAATAAAGAGACCGAACCTTCTGTTCCTGTTCGACAGGGGAAAGGAAAGAACGGTCTGGTTTGTTGCCCACATGGATACAGTAAGCGAGGGTGATCCGAGCCTATGGAAATATCCGCCGTTCAAGGCGACGATCGAAGGGGACAAGATATATGGTAGAGGGACGTGCGACAATGGACAGGGTGGCATCTCCTCACTAATCGCACTGAGACACTTCTTAGACCATCCCGACGAAATGAAGAACAACATTGGTGTAATAATGGTCTCAGACGAAGAAGCAGGAAGCACCTACGGTATAGATTACGTCCTTCAAAAAAGGAAATTTACAAAGAACGACAAGTTTGTCGTGCCCGACTTTGGAACACCAGACGGTAGTTCTGTGGAGGTCGCTGAAAAGGGTCTCATCTGGCTGAAGATCACAGTCATCGGCAAGCAGTGCCATGCATCAACCCCTGATGTGGGGAAGAATGCTCACAGACTGGCCAGAGAACTGGAGTTGAGGATTGACAAGAGCCTTCATTCAAAATTCGACGCAAAGGATTCGCAATTCACTCCCCCAACCAGCACCTTCGAACCAACCAAGGTGGAACCAGGAACGACATCCGTTAACATTATTCCTGGAAAAGAGAGCTTCTATTTCGACATGAGAATTCTCCCGAAATACACCATAGACGAAGTTTTCAATGAGGTCAAGAGAATCAGCAACGAGTTCACGAGAGAATCTGGCGCCGATGTTCTGCTCGAATTCATCAACAAGGCTAAACCATCTTCTAACACACCGGAAGGCCGAGCTTTCGTCCAGAAATTCATAGACAGTGTGAAGAAAGTGAGGGGGATTGATGTGAAGAGCGTGGGCATAGGGGGAGGTACATGCGGGGCGTTCTTCAGAAACAACGGTTTCGACACAATAGTATGGGGGACACTGGATGAAACAGAGCACATGCCAAATGAATATGCAAAACTCTCTAACGTCTTTGGAGATGCAGAGGTCTTCATAGATTTCGTGAAGAGCTAGGTCCGAATAAACTAAAGATCCTGCGCTAGGTTCAAGGATCTTGGTTGAATGAACTACTTTCATTAGTTTTTTAAGTCCAATTGAGATACAGAATCAGCAGTTCCTGAACGGGTACTTGCGAAGGTGATCAAGACAGATGACAACGGCTGAGCGAAGGATTTCTCAGCTTGAAAAGCTGCTGAAGAAAGAGAAAGAAACAAACAGAGACGGCCATAATGATTATAAGATAGGTTATACAGAGTTTGAACTCTCACAGCTATACAAGCTCTCTGGGATCTACGCAAAGTCCAAGGAGATGCTAAACGAGGCGTATTCCATTCTCCACGATCCATACTGCAAGAAGGGTAAAAGGACGGACAAGCTACTGGGTCTGATATCTTTCTGCATTAGCAATCCTGGAGCACCCCCCTTGGTTCAACTTCCCTCCTCTCTGAGGTACATCAGTCCTCTGATTATGCTAGGCGGCTACGTCACTGCTTATATCAGCTACTTCGTAGGACTGCTTTCCTTCACCAACTTTTTCATAGCCCTATTCGGAGTCTTCGTGGCCAGCATGTTTGCAACTGGAATCGTAAGTTCTTCTTACGCAAGAAGGATGAGAAGAGATTATGGATACAATTCCTCCTATGTGCCCGGTAGCACCGAAATGAAACAGGGCAACGGAGTAAGGACTCCAGACGATGTGGTCGATGACGCAAGGGCGGAGCTTGCACTTGCCGATATGTTCTATTCAACCAAGAATTTCAAAGAGATGAAATTCCACCTGGAGAAAGCAAAAGTGTTCTTGAGCGATCCCGTGTCCAGTAGTTCAGGAAAGAAGGATCAAGCAATCCTTTCTCTAAGCAAACTGGAAGACGCAGTCAAGTTGAAAGGAATCCTAAAAGAGTAGACTCCTCTTCCGAACTTTAGAAAAAAAGGAATCGCAGTATTGAGAGAGGGTGTCTAGTCACCCAGGTTTGAGTGAATTGAGTGCCTTCAGAGCCACGTCTGCATGATTCGATGCATTCAGTTGCGAGTTATAGACCTCTCTGATCACACCATTTGTGTCAATGACAAAAGTGATGCGAGGCGGAATCAGGGTACCGGTGGCTCCATATGCCTTTCGGATATCCTTCTTCTCATCCGAGACTAGTGTGAACTGCAGGTTCCTGTTTGATTTAAAATTCTTGTGCGATTCAATAGAATCTGAGCTGACTCCGAGTACTGTCGCACCCAGTTTCTTTATGCTCTCCCAGTTATCCCTGAAGGAGCAGGCTTCTGCGGTGCATCCCGGGGTCTCATCCTTTGGGTAGAAGTATAGAACTACCGGTCCTTCCTTCAGTTTCTCGCTTAGTTTAATGGTCTCTCCGCTATCAGCAAGCCCCGTAAAATCGGGAGCTCTGTCACCCACTTTCAAAGGCATGCAAACAAAAATGAAGTTCCATATATAGTTCTGTTGTGAACTTGGGAATTATTTTTGTACCCCAAAAGGAAATCTTGTGAAGTGTAAAACAGAATGAATTGTAGAGAGCCACCGACGGGATTTGAACCCGTGACCTCGTGCTTACCAAGCACGCGCACGTACCAGGCTGTGCTACGGTGGCATTTCTCCTTGTGATTACTACGTCCTTAAAATTCTTTTTACAACTTAATGAGACGAAAACGTAAATAGATTTGAAGGGCTTTCGGAGTAATGCCAGATTATGACGCTATAGTTGTCGGTGCAGGAAACGCTGGTTCGGCCGCTGCAATCACGATGGCGAGTAAAGGGCTTAGCGTTCTCCTAGTCGATCGATCTGATCCGCCTGGTGCGAAGAATCTCTCCGGGGGCGTTCTCTGGGGAAATGATTTGGCGCAAATATTACCTAAGTGGCAGAGCGAGGCTCCGCTTGAACGATTTATTCAAGACAAGAAGATTGGATTTCTCACAGATAATTCATCTATCGTGATAGATTTCAAGACAAAGATCTTTGAAGAAAACAAGGTTGGTCACACCGTTTTACGCTCAAAATTTGATCCGTGGCTCGCAAAGAAGGCAAAGGAGGCGGGAGCGACGGTCATCCCCGGAATAACTGTAGAATCGCTCGCAACAAAGGACGGGAAGATCGTGGGAGTGGTAGAATCGGGCGACGTCATCACTGCAAGTGTCGTGATACTTGCGGAGGGGATCAACCCGAGATTAGCAATCGAGGCCGGGTTGAGAGAGCCTCTGCAGGACTGGGAAGTCTCCGTTGGGGTGAAGGAAATAATCAAACTCAGCCCCCAGAAGATTGAGGACAGGTTCAACCTCACCTCTACCTCAGGCATGGCATCTGAGTACATCCTGGGTAATCTGCAGGAACTGAATGTGGGAGCTTTCTTCTATACCAACAAGGACAGCATCTCCCTTGGAATTGTGGCACCCATGGAACAGCTCAGGGCAAATGGGGTCACACACACATACGACATAATAGAACAATTCAAGGAACACCCTTCAATCGCACCTCTCATCGAGGGTGGAACCGTGGCGGAATATGGTGCACACATGATTCCGGAGGGTGGTATGGACATGGTCCCGAAGCTCTACGGAAACGGGTACATGATCGTCGGAGACGCGGCAGGTTTCGGATTCAGCAACGGTCTCGTCTTACAGGGAATGAACTACGCATTCCTTTCAGGAATGCTTGCAGGGGAGACCGCCGTTGAAGCAAAGGCGAAAAATGACTTCTCTGACAATTCGCTCGCCCTGTACAGACAGAAGCTGGAAAGCAGCTACGTTCTGAAGGATCTGAAAACGTTCAAGGACATCAGGAAAGTCACCAACAACAAGAACATGTACACGACATATCCGAAGATGCTTGAGGGCATCCTCCTCGAGATGCTGTGGGAGAGGGGGCAGCCAAAGAAGAAGGTGCGAGATATTCTCGGATCGTGCGCTGCCGATCTCAAGATGAGCAAGCTGAAGACAGCAACCGATTTCTATTACATATACAGGAGGATGTGATCTTGGACATCAAAGAGAGACTCGGGAAAACTAAGTACGACATAGACAAGTCTTACGCTCACATAACGGTCGACGACAGGATATGCGAGAAGTGTCCTCACAACTTCTGCGTGATGGCGTGTCCTGCCCAGTGTTACACAATGCAGGACGGGAAGCTCAACTTCCAGTACGAGGACTGCGTTGAGTGTGGAACCTGCTCGGTCGCTTGCGATCAGGGATCGGTAAAGTGGAATTATCCAAAGGCAGGTAAGGGAGTTATTTACAAGTACGGGTGATCAAAAATGTTGAAGATTGCTGTTATGATAAAACAGGTTCCGGACAGTCAGGACATCAGCATAGACCCTGTCACCAAGACCCTTAACAGGAGCATGGCCAGGAACGTTGTCAATCCGCCAGATGTCAATGCGACAGAGGCCGCCATCCAGCTCAAGGACAAGTACGGAGGAGAGATAACGGTGATAACGATGGGCCCTCCCATGGCCGACACGGCCCTTCTTCAGTTGATGGGAATGGGGGCAGACAGCGGAATCCTTGCCACCGACAGGGTGTTCGCAGGCGCAGACACTTGGCCAACCGCATTCACACTTGCATCCGTCGCAGACTATCTAGGCGGTTTTGACGTGATATTCTGCGGTGAAGAAACAACAGATTCGTCCACGGGGCATGTCGGTCCCGGGATAGCAGAATTCCTGGGTTGCGAACAGGCAACCTACGTTCACAAGGTCGAATACGAGGATGGCCACTTCATTGTGAACAGGGACATTGAGGGAGCAGAGGAAACGATCAAGATAGGAAGGCCTGCGGTCATAACGATAACGCTCAATGCGAATGAACCGAGGAACCCAACGCTCAAGAGGAAGATAGGCGCGTACAAGAAGGGCATAAGAGTGGTCACGAACAAGGAACTGCAGCTCGATCCCTCGTGCATTGGACTCAAGGGATCGCCTACGATAGTCAAGGACATGAAAACGGTTCCGGATCCGGTGAAGAATCCAACAAAACTGGGCGTGGAGGAAATAGACAAGCTCGTATCGGCCCTGGTAGAGAAGGGGGTAGTTAAATGATAAAGAACAAGTGCGCAACCCCGCCAGCGAATATTGAGGCATATAAAGATCTCTGGATATGGTTGGAGCAGAATGACGGCGAACTCTCAAGGATATCGCTCGAGATGGCTGGCATCGGAAGGAGGCTAGCAGACAAGTACAACGAGAGGCTCGTAGGAATTCTCCTGGCAGATGAATCTGGCGAGAAGATGGCCCAGGAAGCCATTGAGTACGGCGTGGACAAGGTCATCTTTGCCAAGAATCAGGTGTATCGACACTACAGGACAAAACCATACGCGGACATGATCTCCTCACTCATCGCAGATAAGAAACCAAATTATTTCGTAATAGGTGCGACGCACAACGGCAGGGATCTCGCATCCAGAATAGCGGTCAGGGTAAACACAGGAATAACCGCAGACTGCACGGAGATAGACATCGATCCGACAAAGAGATTGCTCGAAGCGAGAAGACCAGCCTTCGGAGGCGCTATTCTCGCAAACATACTCTGCAGCAAGCACAGACCGCAGATGGCGAGCGCAAGACCTGGCATATTCAAACCAGTCGAGAGGGTAATCGGGAGGAAGGGAGAAATAGAGCGCGTCGAGAGCAGGGTCAAGGAAGAGGAAGTAGTTACAAAACTCCTCCAGATTGTCACCAGAGAGGAAGTCGACATAACGACTGCAGAGGTCGTAGTGTGCGGCGGAATGGGACTGGGAAAGAAGGAGGGATTCAAGATGCTTGACGAGCTCGCGAACGAACTGGGTGGAATCGTCGCGGCCTCAAGGCCAACGGTCGACGCGGGATGGATTACGCGAGACAGACAGGTAGGCCAGACAGGAAAAACCGTTCATCCGAAGCTCTACGTGGCGGTGGGAATATCGGGAGCAATCCAGCACGTCGCAGGAATGAAATCTTCGGACTACATAGTTTCGATAAACAAAGATGCAGCCGCTCCGATAATCAAGTACTCCGACGTAGCTCTCATTGGAGACGCATACGATATAGTTCCGAAACTCATCGACAGCATAAGGAAGGGAAAGGAACAAATCAAAGAGGGGAAGGCAGTAGCCTCAAAGAAGTAATCGTTCCGTTTTTCCTTCACCGGGATGTGTAAAAGTAACTGCTGAATCAAAGAGTCGAGACTTTAATCAGCTGACGGTTCCGCTACCAATCAGTCTCCATCTGTTCTGGATCTTTCTGCTGATGGCCACGTTTTGTCCGGGAAGTGCTATTATCGGATATCTCAGGTCTCCCTCCATAGTTTCTCCCTTTGCCTGAGTGACGACGGCTACGGTAACAGCTGTCGCGACATTTAGGAGGAGAGTTTCACCCTTTATGATCCTGTCAACGTTCAGTTCTTCCGAGCTTCCCACCACTTTGGTCAAGATGTTTGTCTTCAAGGCAATCTTGAAGACGGGCTTGGGAAGAGTATCCTTAAAACCAACAACCATCCCCACTAGGCTGTCTCCCTTCGTCAGGAATGGATCCAGATTGGTGCCTATGCCGACGAGTCCTCCAGGCCCCTTTTCGTTGAGCATTATGCTGCCAGAGATTATCGAAGAGACCTTGGTCTGGATCGGAGACCAGCTCTTTTTCCCTCCCTTGGTCACTGCAATTCCGGGAGATATCTCTACCTCGTCACCTGCCTTGAATTTTCCAGACATGATTGAACCGCCAAGCACGCCACCCTGGAGGTGTTCGGGCTTAGTTCCCGGTTTGTTGACATCAAAGCTTCTGGCAATGTACATCATTGCACTGCCATTCGTTTCGAACTTGCGCGTTGGGATGGAATGCTCTATCGCTTCGAGGAGGGAATCCAGATTCGCGTTATCAAGAGCGCTCATCGGTATTATGGGAGCATTCTCTGCCACCGTTCCCTTCACGAATTCCTTTATTTCGTTGTAGCTCTCAATGGCACGCTCTTCGGTCACCAGGTCGATCTTGTTTTGTACGATGACTATGTTTCTTATCCCCAGAAAGTTGAGTGCCATCAGGTGCTCTCTAGTCTGAGGCTTCGGGCACTTTTCGTTGGATGCTATGACGATTATTGCTCCATCCATTATTGCAGCGCCTGAAAGCATCGTTGCCATGAGACTCTCGTGGCCCGGTGAATCAACGAAACTAACTACCCTCTCCAGGACGGCTCCCTTACCGCAGTCCGAGGGGTTGATTGAATAACGAGTGGGAAATCCTTCAGGACACCTGTACACCGGAGTATCGGCATACCCGAGTTTTATCGAAATGCCTCTCTTTATCTCTTCGGAGAAATAGTCCGTCTTGACGCCAGTCAAAAGCTTGGTCAGAGTGCTCTTGCCATGGTCGACATGGCCCACCATTCCTATATTGACTTCAGGTGGTCTTGGCAGCTTCATTGGTTTCTCCCTTAGTCTCCTCTATCTTTCCCTCAACCACAAAGAAATTGACCTGAGAGATGTCTTCCCCTATCGTGTTTCCCCTGATGTTCTTCTTCTTTCTGAGACCCTCTCTCATTGGATGAAAACCAACGCCACCAGTGAGAAGTACCCTCTTTCTCCTCATTCCAGGGAAATCATTTCTCATTGGGAATCCGTCCTTGTCGCTTCCTCCAGTAATCTTGAGTTTGGTGTTGCTGAAACCCAGCAAAGAACCGTCTAGCACTTCTCCTATCTTCTTTCCGTATAGGGCGCCCTGCCTGTCCTCAGGTACCTCAAGTTGTCTTGTCTTCCCGTCAGAGGTAGAGATCACAGCCCTCATGGTAACCATTAGTTATATCACCGTTATAGCCGATAGTTTGACGACTCATAAAAAGTTCTCGGTGCAACTCCACTGTCATAAACCGTTTTCAGAGAGGCGTCCTGATCACGCTCTTGGCAACGAACGGGGTGGAGCTCTGTGATAGATTTGCGACCCTTATTCTAAAATCGACCGTTTTCGTTCCCTTCCCCTTCTCCAGGACCATGACGGGATTCAGGTCAAGCTCCATGATCTCCGGGTTATCGTACACGAGTTGAGAGATCCTGACTATGACATCCTTATAGGCATCCTCATCAGCAACAATCCCTCCCCTGTATCCCCTGAGTATCTTTGCTGTCCTGAGCTCCGAGATCATCTGGTCCGCATCTACCATGTCAACCGGTGCGAGTCTCGTGGAAATGTCCTTAAGGAGTTCTACCAGCTTTCCTCCCATGCCAGCGACGACAAGAGGGCCGAATGCAGGGTCGTGAGTTGAACCCGCCAGCATTTCTATCCCCTCCGAAACCATCTCCTGGATCACGAGATAGTCAACATCGAATCCCTTCGAATTGAGCATTGACACCATCTTTCCAGACTCATCGGGGGCTTCCGAAACGGGTACATTCAGTTTGACAGCTCCGACATCACTCTTGTGTATGAGTTTTGGACCATATGCCTTGATGGCAACATTCCCAGTCCACCCGGCAGTCCTGACCTTCACTTCCTGGGGATCTATGGCGGTGATTGTCTTTATCGTCGGAATCTTGTAGGTGTTGAGAACGAAGTTGCACTCATTGTAGCTCAGCCATTCCTTGCCTCCCCTGAGCGCCTTTGATATGATTGCCTTCACACTGTCCTTGTCTATTCCCTCTTCTGGGACCACCTCTCTCGCAGGTGCGTATTTCCACTTCCCATACTCAACTGCTTTTGAGAGCGAAATGGCCGCATCCTCGGGGAAAGTGAACGAAGGAATGCTCAGTCCCTCTCCCTTCAGTATCTCTGAAACACCCTTCGTACCCATGAACACAGATACGACAGTTTTCGAATTGTTTGTCTTCTTTGTGCCTGCAATTATGTTCCTTGCAACGTTGGCGGGGTCGAGGACTGCGGGTAGTATGAAGATGACTATGATCGAATCTATCTCATCGACCGAACCAAGTATCTCCAGCGCCTTTGCGTATGTTTCGGGTCCCGTGCCCGCGGTCATATCTACGGGATTCCTGACGCTGGCAATGGATGGAAGAATCTTCCTCAATTTTTCCTTCACTACTTCTGGGAGGTCCGGTACTACCAGACCGTGGGATTCACACGCGTCGGCCGCAAGAATGCCAGCTCCTCCCGCATTTGTGAGAATTGCAACCCTGTTCCCTCTGGGGACTGGTTGGTGTGCAAGCACCGACGTGACTTCAAACATCTCGTCGAGGGTATCGGTCCTTATGATGCCGCTCTGTTTGAAGAGTGCGTCAACGGTCACATCCGAAGTGGAAAGGAGAGCCGCGGTATGAGACTGCGTTGCCCTGAAACCAGCCGAACCTCTTCCGCTCTTGACCACGATTACGGGTTTCTTTTTCGTAACTCTCCTTGCAAGTCTGGAGAATTTGACCGGATTCCCGAACGATTCCAGGTAGAGGAGGATAACATCGGTGTTACTGTCGTTCTCCCAGTACTGTATGAGGTCATTTCCTGAAATGTCCATCTTGTTTCCCACAGAAACGAATGAGCTCAGACCGAGTCCCAATTTTGTCGTGATATCGAACACAGCAATTCCAAGAGCCCCGGATTGGGAAAGGAACGCTATCCTTCCCTGAACGGGTTTGAATGGAGAAAACTGACCATTCAGACTCACGCTGCTGGATGTGTTCACCACACCCATGCAGTTCGGTCCGATAACTCTCATCCCATACTTGTCGCATATTCTGGTAAGCTGTGCCTGGCGCTCCTTTCCCTCATCTCCGACTTCAGAGAAACCGGAGGTTATGATGACGAGTCCCTTGACTCCCTTCTGTCCGCACTCTTCGATCACCCTGAGGGAAAACTCGACCGGCACGATGACGAGTGCCATTTCTACCGGGAATTCTATGTCCTTGACGGACTTGTATGCCCTGATCCCTTGTACGAAATCGTGAGAAGGATTTACTGGAAAAATCTGCCCCTTAAAATTGCTCTCAAGCAGATTGTAGAATAGCTGTCCGCCCAGTGCCTCTCTGTTGGATGAGGCTCCAATAACCGCTATGCTCTTTGGCTCTAGAAATATCTTCACAGCGTTGACAGCGGACTTAGCGTCTCTGTTCTCGAAATTGCTTATCGCCTCGGGAAGAAGTGATGGGGAAAACTTGACCTCAAGTGCCCCCGGTATGGTAGACGCCTCTACTGCAAATCCAAGGCTCTTGACTGCCGAGATCATCTTGTAGTTTTCTGGGGCAACGTATGCCGTTATCTCCCTGGATTCAGATCTCACTGCTTGTTCTGCCATGAAGCCTAGCATTGCGGTCCCAAGACCCTGTGACTGAAACCTATCGTCGACCAGAATTCCCATCTCTGATTTTCCCTTGACCTTCTCATAAAGCGCGCCATGCGCGATGATCTTCTCGTCTCTGATTGCGATGACAGAAATGATTCCCTCGGCGAGCAGGAGTTCAAGTGCTCTATCCCTCGGGATGCTTTGCATAAATCGACCCTGAATGGAAGAATCCGAAACGGAGTAGACGAACTCTCTTAATTTTGGCAGGTCCGATTCTCCGTATTCTCTGACAACAACCAGGCTCCCGTCCTTCAGAACTACCCCTGAATTTGCTATCACCATCCCAAATCACTTCGCAGTAATTGAACGTTGTGAGCTTTGTCTCCAGAAGTTGAAGAATAGCTGTGCGGGCAGTAATCTATCGGAATATCATTTCATACGATCGAAGTAGTCTGCATTCACTTCGGTAAAGGGATGTATAGATCTCTCAAAGCTGCTTCTCAGTTCTTTCTTCAAGTCCTCTCTATCTATCTTCACAAAACCAATTGTTTCCGGTTTGAGTCCGCACGGGTTTATCCTGTTGAATCCATCCAACACTTCCTCTGATATGTTCACCGATAGACCGTGGAACGATATCTTGTCGCGAATGGCCAACCCTATGGATGCGACCTTCTTTCCACCCACCCAGATTCCAGGTTCTTCACCGACTTGGCCGAAATATCCAAATTTTTCGATTGATGTAATGATGACTCCCTCAATCAGATGTACAAATTTTCTGACGTCGTTTATCTTGTTTCTTTCAAGGTCAATAATCGGGTATGCTACCAGTTGCCCTGGGCCGTGATACGTGACGTCTCCTCCCCTCTCTGTCTCCTTCACATCCACACCGACATAGTTCTCCTGTCTCTTTCCTCTTCCCACCGTGAACACGGGTGGGTGATCCAGAAACAACAGGACGTCGCCGATCTCACCGGTCCTTACTCTCTCCACAAGTTTCCTCTGGAGAGTCAGGGAATCGGAATAGTCGATAGTGCCTAGATCAGCGACTGGACTTATAGTGTAGTGATTTTCCATACGTCGCCTCTGCCGCTTCCTTGACTCCCTCGGAGAGCGTGGGATGGGGATGGACGGTCATTCCAAGGTCCTTTGAGGTAAGACCGGCTTCCACCGCTAGTGATATCTCGCTTATCAGCTCCGAAGCCCTTGGAGCGACGAATGCTCCTCCCTTTATGACGTAATCGTTATCAACGTAGATCCTGAATACTCCCTGATTGTAGTTCATTCCAAGTGCTCTCCCGTTTGTTGCGAGAGGGATGTTGTTGAACTTGTCAGTCTTGCTCCCCGTAGTTGCTATTTCCGGATCGGAATAGATAACGAACGGCATTGCCCTGTAGTCCACCTCTGCTATCTTACCCGATATGTTTTCGGCAGCAATCTCTGCGTCGTAGAATGCCTTGTGGGCGAGCATAGGTTGACCGCTGACATCACCGACAGCATAAACTCCACTGACGCTGGTCCTCTTCCTCTTGTCGGTCTTTATGAACTTCCCATCCATTTCCGGGTTTATCTTCTCCAGACCAAATCCCTGTGTGTTCGGCTGCCTGCCAACAGTCATAAGAACAAGCTCGGCACGCAGCACGTTTCCATCAGCGAGATTTACTGTATATCCATCTGACTTGGTCACCTTCTCGACCTTCGCTCCCACGAAGATCTTGATTCCGAGAGCATTCATCCTTCTCTCCACGAACTTGCTGAGATCCGCATCGGTTCCAGGAAGAATGCCGGCCATCATTTCGACCACCGTCACTTCGCATCCGAGTTTTGCAAAAGCGGTCCCCAGTTCGATGCCGATGTACCCTCCACCTATCACTATCAGTGACTTCGGAATGTGGTCCACATCCAGGATTTCCTTGTTGTAGAGCACATCATCGATTCCTCTGATCCTTGAAGGTATCGACCCCGTAGCCACTACGATATTCTTTGCATTGAACGTCTCGTTTCCTATCTTCACAGAGGTGCTGCTCTCGATAATTCCCTTACCCTTCGCGACCTCACCTCCATAGGATGCCACCAGCTTCTCGACTCCAGAAGTGAGCTTGTTTATCATTCCCCACTTCCATTCCTGCCACTTCTTCAGGTCAATCGTGACAGAAGCAGAGACACCCGGCATCTCCTTCAGATATGAGACAGCATCAGCCAGTTCGATGACCGCCTTGCTGGGTATGCACCCATAATTCAGGCACTCCCCGCCGATCCTGTTCTCCTCGATCAACAACGCCTTCTTTCCGTTCTGTCCGAGCCTGATTGCGGTAGAATATCCTCCGGGTCCACCGCCCAGAATTATGGCATCGTACTCCATGATTCACACCAGAAGTGTAGCCGGGGCCTCTAAATATCTTTTGACCCTGGCGACGAACCTAGCCGCCATCGCTCCATCTATCAGTCTGTGATCTGCGGACAGAGTTATGTACATGAACTTCCCGATTGAGCTCTCCATTATCCTGTGGACCCCCATGATGGCCACTTCCGGATAGTTGATGATCGGTGTCGAAAATATTCCACCTATACTTCCAACGTTGGTTACCGTGAATGTCGAATCCCTCACTTCGTCGAGTTTCAGTTTCCCTTCTCTTGCTCTGTTCGCGAGCTCTTCGATCTCTCTGGAAAGCTCCGTCAGTGACTTCCGGTCCGCCTGCTTGACGACCGCGACTGTGAGTCCCTCGGCTGTATCGACCGCAATTCCAATGTTGTAATAATCCAGAATTTCGAACCTTCCATCCTCACTTGACCTTGCATTCAGGTACGGGTATTCCTTGAGGGCGGCAATAGCTGCCTTTACGAAGAATGGAGTGAAGCTGAGATTCACTCCCTGGCTCTTCAGTTTCTCCTTGAAGTCTATAAGTTCCTGCATCCTCACTTCCTCTGCGACTGCATAGTGAGGAATGTTGCGCTTGGACTTTGTCATTTTTTCCGAGATCAACCTTCTCAGTCCCTTCAGCTCCATTACCTCTCGCTTGGTCGTCCCCGTCCTTGCTTCTACCGTTTCTGTTCTCTCTTTAGGCTCTGCAACAAACGTGGCGACGTCATTCGCAGTGATCCTGCCTCCAGGTCCACTCCCCTTGACCCTTGAGAGGTCTATTCCCTTCTCCCTCGCAAGCTTTCTGACCGCCGGTGGAGCCAGCACTGAAGACACATCTCCAGCCTCTTCGGTGACCTGTTGCTTCGCCCGTTCATCTCTTGTTGCTTGTGTCTGAGGGGCTGATGGAGTGGATGCGCCGCCGACGTCCAAAAGAGGAGAACCAACCTTGGCTATCTCCCCCTCCTTGTAATACAATTTAGTTATCTCGCCCTCGTACGGAGAAGGTATCTGAACCGTGACCTTGTCCGTCATTACCTCCACTATTATGTCGTCCTTGCGAACCACGTCCCCCTGTTTCACGTTCCACTTGACGACCTCTCCCTCCTGAACTCCCTCGCCAATGTCGGGTAACTTGAATGTTGGCATTTCATTACCTCAGTACTTTAACACTCTATTGATAGCGGTCATTATTCTTTTCTCATCTGGCAGGTAAAACTCTTCGTGCGAATATGGGAATGGGATATCGTATCCCGTGACTCTCACGATCGGAGCCAGTAATGAATCTATCGCCCTCTCCGCTATGAGGGCAGAGATTTCTGCTCCAACTCCGAGCGTCCTCGGTGCCTCGTGGACTATCACGACCCTTCCAGTCTTCTTTGCCGTTGCGAGGATGGCCGACACATCCATTGGCAAGAGAGTCCTGAGATCAATCACATCTGCATTTACTCCATTCTTCTCCACGGTACTCATCACCGTAGGTACCATGCTGCCGTACGTTATGATGGACACGTCATCCCCTTCCTTCAGCTTGGCAGCCTTTCCGATCTCGACCTCGAACAGATCGTCAGGAACTTCCTTCTTGTTTGCTCTGTAGAGTCTCTTCGGTTCCAGGAATATCACGGGGTCGTTCATCCTGTAAGCAGAAACTAGCAGTCCCTTCGCATCGTACGGGTTCGATGGAGTCACCACGGTGAGCCCAGCCGTGTGCGCAAAATACGCCTCTCCGCTCTGGGAGTGATAGAGGCCCCCTCTCACACCTCCCCCATATGGGGTCCTGATGATCAGTGGTACGTTGAACCTTCCACCGGTCCTGTACCTGACTTTAGCAATGTTGTTCACTATCTGGTCGAACGCAGGGAATATGTAGTCCTGGAACTGTATCTCTGCGAAAGGCTTCAGGCCATACATAGCCATTCCTGTCGCCATACCTATTATCGCCAACTCGTTCAGTGGGGTATCCAAGACTCTCTCCTCTCCATACTTGTTCAGGAGATTGTCGGTTACCCTGAAAACGCCTCCGTCCCTTCCGACGTCCTCCCCAAGCACAACTATTCTCTCGTCCTCGGCCATCAGTTGATCTATTGACCTGTTGAGGGACTGTACCATGTTAATCTGAGTCATTTATTTCCCTCCTCTCTTCCTCCTGTATCCAGGAAGGTTTTTCGTACACGTCATCGAAGATGCTAGATGGTTCAGTCGGAGGTATGCTCATCCTTTCCTCCAGCGTCTTGTCAATCTCTTCCTTTGCCTGTGCCCTGATCGACTGAATAGACGCTGAATCTACTACACCCATCTTCAGCATTAGATTCTCGAGTCTTCTTATTGGATCGTTCTCGCTTCCATCCGTTATCTCATCGACCCTGTACTTCTTGGGATCATCGGAAGTGGAGTGGGGACCGATCCTGTAGGTTAAGGCTTCAACCAGGTATGCCCCCTTCCCGCTCCTGACATAATCGAATGCCTCCTGAAGTCCTGCAAGTGACGCGATGAGATCGTTTCCATCAACTCTCTTGCCGGGTATTCCGTAAGCGGCACCCTTCTTGTAGATGTCTGTCTTGGTCTGCTTGCTCGTCGGGACAGAAATTGCCCAGCCATTGTTCTCACATATGAACAGCACACCCAGATTGAAGACAGAAGCCATGCTCAGGGCCGCGTGGAAGTCAGAGGTGGATGTTGCTCCATCGCCGAATGTGGTGATCACAATTCCCTTCTTCTTTGTGTAACGCATCGAATACGCAGCTCCGACAGTAAGGGGAAGGTGGCTACCGACGGGACTCTGCACCGTGGAGAAATTGAATTCCTTGAACGAGAAGTGGTCAGGCATCTGTCTCCCTTTCTGTAGATCATTGCTGTTCGATAGAAGCTGATCGTAAATGAGCGAGAGTGGTACTCCCCTCTGGAGGAGCATGGCAAGATCTCTGTAGTAACCAAAAATGAGATCCTCCTTATCGGCGAGCATCGAGATAGCAATCTGTATCATTTCCTGACCCTGGGAAGGTACGTGAAATCCTATGATGCCCTGTCTCTGCGCACTGATTATCTTCATGTCCAGAGTACGGGCCCTGACTGCATTCGTGTACGCCAGAATGGCCTGTTCGTTGGAAAGGTTGCCCACCATTGCCATCTAATGGAACCTCCTCATTGCCCAGGCCTCCGCTGCTTTGTAGGACGTCCTCACGAGCGGTCCAGATGCCACAAACTGGAACCCAAGTTCATAGCCAATTTCCTTGAGTTTCTCGAACCTTTCGAGTCTGCTGTATTCGACGACGGGCAGTTGCATCTTGGATGGTCTGAGGTACTGCCCTATCGTGAGTACGCTCACATCCACTTTCCTGAGGTCTTCCATAGTCTGAACGACTTCCTCATCGCTCTCCCCAAATCCAAGCATTATTGATGACTTTGTAACGAAGCCC
>JAJYMI010000076.1 GCA_021787125.1 Thermoplasmata archaeon
GGAGCGGGGGTTCGATTCCCCCTCCCCGCGTTGGGTGCGGTTCGGATACTACTTTTTTGTTGCATTGTGTTTCCTCCTCTTGAAGACCTTCTTGAAGAATGGGCGGAGCATCTCCCCGTTGCGTCGCGCCTCGATTTCCTCGCTCAACTTTACGTAGGGCAAAACGGATGAGATATCGGAGTGTCCGAGGTGAAATTGGACCCTCCTGAGGTCCGCACCTCGCCGGAAGAGTTCGGTGGCTACGAAGCGGCGGTTGCTATGCGAATTCATGTTGGGTATCCCCGCAGCCCTTCCCCTCTCTCTTATGAAGTTTCTCAGGCTCTCGGGCTCGTATCTCTTGACTATAGTCTCCCCTTTCTTTGGATGAGTGACGCACGTAAACAATCCCTTGTCTCCCCTGTTCGTTGGGGTCAGTCTGTCCGTCCTTATGAATTTGAGAATGAAATCTATGGCCTCCTTTGGGACACCCACCCACCTGCTCCTTTCCTTCTTCTCGGCGTTTATGTAGATGCCACGCTTGGGGTCTATGTCGTCGACGTTTATCCTTGCAAGTTCGCCTATTCTCGCTCCAGTGGTTGTCGCGACCACGAAGACGGCGGTTATGAGGGATGAATACTGCTTGTCTGCGATTTCAAGTGCGTATTTGAAAATCTTTTCTATCTCATCAGGAAGCGGTACATACTGCTGCTTGGGAGCCTGCTTCCTCTGCTTCGCAGCCACAGGGACGTTGTATCCAAGCATCTCATTGAAGTGTGTGAGAGCATACAGGCAATTCTCAATAGTTTTGGGCTTGTCTCCCCTCAGGCCGGCCATGCGTTTGTAATTCTCTATGTCCTCGGACGTTGGTCTCTCGATCGGGATCACCGTGGACAGGTAATTGAGGGATCTCACGTACCGGTCGAAGGTGCTCTTGCTGTAGGTATGATCTGTTCTCTTGTACTGGAGATAGTCCCAGAACTTCTGTCTCGTCTCCTCCGGAAGTCCCGTGTCTGTCACAGATCGCTTACCTCCAATTCAGCAATCCTGGCGATTTCTAGACAAACTTCCCTTTTGGTCTTTCTCTTTACCCTTCTTTTCTTCCTGAGCTTGAAAAACTTGGGATCTATTTTAGGGTCACGAATTACAGGCAAAGGCTCCGTCTCCTTCACGTTTACATTTATGCTGCTCTTGTCTACCGAAGTCAGGGCATCCCTGAATCTTTCCATTGCCTTCTGCCTTGCATCATCTTCATTATCTGCCTCGATTCCCTCGATGTCGAGTGTCCCGAAATGTAGCTTGCAAGAATAACAGGTCATTGTATTCTGCCCTCATTTGGGGCAACAATCTGGGGGAATTTCACTCCTGCAGATTGAAGGGCAGGCTCAATAACTTCGACTATCGTCCTTTCCCTTCCCTCCGAATCCTTCACAAGTATGTCAGCAAGGAACTCTTCCCTGACATCTCTCAGACCAAACGCAATCGATTCCAGCTTGGTTTTGAGATAATGCTCAAACAGAGCCAGAGATTGTGCCCAGTTCTTTCCCTGCTTTATCTCAGATTTCCCCAACTTCTCGTTCCAGACACGATGTCCTGCTATGAACAATGGAGCCACTAACTTAATTCCGATTGCTGATCCGTACTCCTGTTCAATGATGAACTTCAACTCTATCCGGTCAGAATCCCAGTCCTTAGTCCACTGTGATTTCGTGATTCCGTAGTCCCTAAGCATCTTGTCTATCTTTATGAATCTCTGCTCGGCTGACACTTCTGTTCCGTTGTACGGCAAAGTCTTCCTGCTGTGTTTGAATGTCATGCCATTGCCTCCGTCTTCTTCATCAGGCTAAAGATTCCAGTAAGCTCCTCATCCAGAACTTTAGTTCCGGTACTGTCAAACCTATCGAAATCAAAATCCCTTGAGTAGAGCAATTTCCCTTTCTTGGTTGCGGAAATCGTTATCATCGATTCACCTAGACTTTTCGAAATGTTTGGATTTCAGATTGTAGTAGTACCCTTCCTTCTTCATGTCTGAGACACAGCCTTCCCAGTTCTCGATGAACTTCTTGCCTTTGAATCCAATGTCATCTCCCACCAATCCGTACTTCTTGATTGTGGCATCAAGGGAGTTAATGGGGGTTTGCTGACCAGTTGTTCCATCGGTTTGACCTTTTTGGTGATCTTGAGAACTTGAAGATTTGGGAGATTGTGTTAGATCAATCGTCTCATTAGAATGGCTTGATACATCACTTGACTTTCCCAGTCCATTCTTTTCTTCTGATAGACCATAAGGGACCAACAGTTTGTCCAATATCCTATCTTTCAGACGGTCGCTTATAGGTTTATCGTCGAGGTAGAGGGCTACTTCAACTGCGTGATCTGAGTATTTCTTCTCTCCGTCTGAAATCATTCTTTCACCCCGTGAATGAAGTCTATTACGAATAGCTCCAGATCCCTTTCACAATCATCGCATAGCTCTATTTTCATTATGTTTCCGAGTGCCACGGCATAAATTTTCTCTACAGCCTTACCACATTTGTCACAGATCAAAGTTCCATTTCTTTCAACCATTTATAAACCCTCCTTTATTCTGGAGGGGAAGGACGGATTCTTGGAAGTGCCAAAAAGGCTAGGAATTGGTCCCCCTTCCCCATATAGTGGCAGACTTGCAGTACTTTTCACCTTTTCCATGTTCGCACTTCCAATATAGAATATATGGGAAGGAAGTATAAATATATTCTGACTTGGAAGTCGAAAGTCAGAGTATATATTCTATGTTGTTAATCAGAAGATGGAATGGGGAAGATATACTCCTTGGAAAAGCAGTCTGGAATACTCAGGCTACTAGTGTTCTTGATGGAACATGGGGAGTATTTGCTATCGGATATCTGGGATGAGGCTGGAATAAGTATCAATCAAGGGTACAAGGCACTAGAGAAAGCAAGGGATCTCGGCTTGATCAGCACCAAAACGGATAATTCCAAGTATCCTCCAAGGAATTTGATTTCCCTTACACAGAAGGGGAAGAAAATAGCAACTAAACTGAAGGATATAGAAGAGACCCTATAGTGAAGATACCAGAAAAACCTCGTACCAACAGAAGAATTCTTTAACTTCAATCTCATTATTTCATTGACCGAGGGCCTCTTGGCCCCTCCTAAGGGTCCCCGGTACTACGCAGAGTTTTCAGATTAGTTCAAGTTCTTTCATTAGATCCTTGGCTCTTTCGCTTGCAATCCTGGTGATGATGAAGCTACACTTCTCATTCATCAAAGTGATTAGTTCTTCCCGTGTTTTTGTTTCCTCAACAGCTCTTCTAAACACCGCACAGTCAAGGTCAAACTGATCCTTTCTCCCGGCCACATATTCTTTCTTTATCTTGTTCCAAAAATCTGAATCGTTTATATCCAAGATAAACCCTCCCGGGCTCTCAGTCTTAGCGGCTACATATAGTTTCTGCGGCTGTTATCGGATGGATAATGTAAAAGTCGACTGGAACTGAGACGAAATAAAAGTTAAGTATCCTCTGATTATATAATTGAGGGAATATGATCTCTTTAACTGACAAAGGCGAGAAAGTTGCAAAGCTGTTGAAGGAGATTGAAGAAGTGCTGGAGGGGTGAGAAATTGACAAGAATAGATTCTAATGCAGACCTCGTAAATCTGCAACAACCAGATTATGAAATAGGACTGACACTCTTGAATTTGAAGCAGAGGATGAGTCCGCAACAGAATGGAAAACAACTAGTAGATTCAGTCAAGATAGAGAGGAGAGATAAAGAAGAAATCAACCCAACTATCAGTAAGAACTCGCTGACTGGAGTGAACAAGACAATAGCGGACCTACTTCCGAATATATCAATGTTTATGGAGTTTCAGGTTGATTCGTGGAATTTCATCAATCAGTTATATTCTAACAAGACAAAAGAAGCTTTGATTGTATCAGCACCAACGGGATTTGGGAAGACAGAGGCAGTTATACCAACCATAATCAATCACATTTCAAATACTGAAGGAATAGCTATATTGATATTTCCGAGAAGGGCATTGCTCCTTGATCAACTCAAGAGACTTGCAGGTTATAATTTTCCGCAAGGATCTATAAGGATAGGAATGCAAATGGATGGCATAAATGGGTTACTCGAGTGGACTATATACAATGAAAAGCAAAAGAACATTTCAATAAGAAATTTCCCTCACATTCCTCCTCAAATAGACCCTAAGAAACATTTCAATTATCATTTTGAAACAGAGCTGCTGTCTGTTGATTATCTTTCTGGGGATAAGGATAGGGTAAAACTTAGCTTCATCAAGTGTGGCTGCGGAGGTGATTTGTACCAAGATGTCTTTTTCCGTTCGGTTGGTGTAACGCTAGGTCTTGGAAGGCGGGATCAACACAGTTCATTTATAGGAAGTTCAACCAACACTACGTGGACGTGCGAGAACTGCTCTCGGAACTACTCGGTTTCGATATCTAGAAATGAGCACATAGTTCTGAAACCAAACCTGATATTCACAACCATAGACTCTTTGCCTTCATTGTTTTCTGATCCAGAGATAAGAGATGACCTAATTGGCAAGCCAATAACCGTAGTCTTGGACGAGATTCATGTGTATTATGGTTCATACGGAGCTCACGCCGCTTCGATATTGTCCCAGCTTGCTTCAAGGGTTGGAGGTAACATCACTAGCGTTGGTTTAAGTGCAACAATTGATAAACCAAGAGAATTTGGCAAGAAAGTATTTGGTAAGGACACTGTGGTGATCTCACCTAAGCAAGGTGATAAGAGTATTATCAAAGACGCTGAGACCTATTATTTTATTAAGAGCGCAAGTGACACCAAAAAATCGGGGGAATTTTACTCGTTGAAATCTCAAGCAA
This sequence comes from Thermoplasmata archaeon, assembly GCA_021787125.1. Classification (GTDB taxonomy): domain Archaea; phylum Thermoplasmatota; class Thermoplasmata; order Thermoplasmatales. The sequence goes on from JAJYMI010000076.1 coordinate 4,856, forward strand.
TGATACAGTTTGGCTTGCTATCTGCATCGTCTGTCCTGAATCAAAACAAAACCATGCTAGCATTTATGGATTCAATTGACGCTGTGAGTCTTCTCCAACGTCAAACAGAGGACGCATACAACTATCCGTCTAAAAGGCTCCACCACTTCAGGCTTGATGGACTGACCTCTGATAATATGGTTTACAATCAACAGACTTGTTCAGGATTTAATCCCGGTACCTGTGAAGTCAATTGCACTATCCACGAAGCAGGTGAATGCTGGAACATACTACGTAACTCATCCTCGGTCACAACTCCTCAGAGAATATCAATAAACTCTGTATGGGCTTCAGCACTTCCAGATAGGACTACGCTTGGTAATTCACACATCATATATTCCACTTCAGAGCTCGAACTCGGAATAGACCTACCGCATGTTGAGCAATTAGTCCAATATGGAGCTCCGTACACAATTTTCAATTATTTACAAAGGAAGGGTAGAGCAGGTAGAACCCCCGGGAGTAAGCCGAGTTTCTATTTTATTCTTGGAGATAAGTCGAACGATTTTGTATACTTTTCTCACGGAAGAAACATACTTAATAGGATGTACATGCTGCCTCTAAACACTGAAAATAGAGTAGTTAAGGATATACACAGGATGCTTAATGAGACATACGACGAGAGTATAAATGAATACCAAAGAATTACTACCAATCAGACTGTTCAACTAACCTATGTCAGAAAATTCAGGTCCTCTTGGTATGCCGTCCTATCAAAAATTTCTACAGACTTCTCCAATTTCCTATCTAACAACCTGGGAATAAATCTTCAAACAATTGTTACAATAGCAGATTACCCCGGAATGAAAGACTTTAAGCGGGACAAAGGAGATCTGATAGATCAGTTTCTTGTAACTAAACAAAACGAATTAAATGATCTCTTGATGGATGGTCAATCACCGCTTCGCTATTTGGAGGAAGAAAAGCAAAAACTTCTTGACAAAATCGAAGTTTCGACTATAAATAATAATGATAAAGTGCTGTTGAAACAGAGAATAGAAACGGTGATTGGAGATGTGTTAGTAGACATGGGTACACCTACAGCACAAAGAAATCCGACAGCCGAAAGACAACATCAAGTTGACCTTCTTCAGGTTCTATATAATATTGGTATCCAGTACTTAGGGTCTGAATTAGGGGAGGCCTCCTCAGAGTTCCATGCTGCTGTTCATAGAGTAGCCACGGTAAATCAAACGCTGGTCAACGGACAGCAAAGAATCAGGGAGTTGTTCTTCTTGGTTCAAACAATGAATGAACTTGGAGATGCGGTAAACAGATCACTATCATCCGAAATAATAAAATATGTATATCGTGCCCAGCACTTCTATGATCTTTCATCACAAAGTTCAGCTTTTACTATTACATCTCCGCTTCCGTCTCCACTTCCGCCTACAAATTTGTTCTCCACTTCCTCTAGAGAAGTTTTGGTGCTCTCGGGAAGAGGTGCTGATACAGGGGAAGCGAGAGACATCAAAGAAGTAATTTACAAATACTTCCCGTTTCGTCTAAATGAAGTGGGGGCCCCTGGCTCGAAGAAACTTGTACAACCAAGAGTGGAAAGAAATAATGGAAGTTATCAGTTCGAGCCACGTGAATATTTGGATGGGTTATTATTCCGAGCGCAACGGCAACAGAGACAGGTACTACTGCCTATGAGTGCTGTAACCGAGTCGATACAAGATGACGGAGTTAACGGAATAGTTTCATTTTGTGACCAGTGTTTAGTTCTTCAGGATTATAGCAGAGATTACTGTAGGGAGTGCAGACAGCCTCTTTCTAAAGTCAGAGCTTATGCATCTCCAATTGTCGAAGTAAAGGTTAACGATATGGGAGGCATTTCTGCGCCTATCAGATCAATGAGTTATGGGAAGTCCACGGATGTGATGATTACCTTGAACGGAGTTGAGCTTAATTTGAGGTATCAACGTTTTGATCAAACGAACGGAGAATACATGCCTTCCAGCAGAGGAGAGACTTTTCAGATAAACGCAACTATTCCCTACGGATACATGGTGAACACTCACTCTATTGAAATCCAAATTCCTCAAATGAAGATTGCTGATTTGATTTCAAACTTTAGAAATTTGAATCAAAACAGACAAATTACTACGAGTGACGTGCTTCACACACTCGCTCATCTCTGGGTAAAGACTGTTTCATTAAGTACGGGAATAACTGATGAATATTTTGCCTATAGAGTTAATGATAACGATCAATCCCCCTCTATCGTAGTCAGTGAATTTCAAGAGGGTGGAGCGGGTTATCTTGAAATCTTCGCAGATTTAATCAGTAAATCTACAAACAGCGTGCTAGACAACATGCACTCTCTAACAAATTGCGCAGAACACAATAGGATTTCTACTGATGTGGTGACCCAGCAGATAGCTAACGAAATGCAAAATTTGGATTTTAGATCCACATTTAGGTTATCCAAGAAAGACCAACTTGTTCGGGAAATAAGTGGACGCCTTAATCTTCAAGATGGGGAAGTAATAGACCATTTTCCAACTTGTTACGACGGCTGTCCGTACTGTATAGGTCTCTCAGGGTGCGAGCAAGGCGTAGAAGAGCAATTCGACAATTTAAGCCTACAGGTAGCACGAGACTACGTAAATTCTCTGGTGATTACAACTAATGACCAAAATAAGGCAGCGTCATTGGTTGCGAACGGAGGAATATTAGTCAGATCAGGGGGAGGTCAATTTGGAATCTTCCTTCTATAAGGGAGATTTGTCGCAGATCATTCCTACAATATATTCGCTGTCAACTCCAGGAACTTCAGTTTATGTGCTTTCTCCTTGGCTGAACATTCACGTAGAGGTCATCATACCATGGAAGAAGACAGATAATGAGAAACCTTTCATTGAATTTGTGGTTTCCGAAAGACGAAGAGGCGTGGACAGCGTCTTCTTCGTTAGTACTATGGCTAGAGATGATAAAGAGACTCAGAGATCCATAACAGAATTGACTGGCTTAGAGTTTAGAATCAAAGTGATTGAAAATCTTCACTCTAAAGCTGTGATTGGAAATTTGTTGATGTACAGAGGAAGTGCAAACATAACATATAATGGGCTCTATAACAATATTGAATCCGTGACAATGACCGTTGTCAACAATCAAGAAGAGGCACTTAGGGGGCTCTTAGCATAAAAAAGTGATGAAGTCAAATGTCGCAAGAGTTGATACATCTCATCGATTCTCCATTCCGGTCAAGGAAGTCAAAATATTTTACAGTATTTGGTTCTGAGCGTACCTTTGATCTATTAATATCCAACAAGTTCTACCCGACAATTCTACCTGCCAGTGGTAAGCTCATTTCTTTAACTGTAACCACTGAAAACCTTGAGAACAAGTTCGATTATATCCAAAAGAGTTACAATAAAATCATAACTGCTAACCTTTCACAAACCAACGAAATTGACAATTTTGTAACCTACGGAAAGTTTTCTACTTATGAAGTTTCTGACAGGGTATACAGTGTTTACCTTGATTCTCTTAATCTAAATATCTTATCCACCCCTCCATTGGTGATTGAAAAAGAGATTGAAGGCAAGAAGAATAATGAGATTATAGGGAAGACTCGACATTTTCAATGGGCTTCTTACTCACGCTACGGAAAGGACTCAATAGACGCAACTTTCAACATAATAATAGTAAACTTTCCACGGACTAATCTGCGATATAGTGGTCATACAATAATCAACTTTAGAGGACAGGAACTACTTGTATCATCGATTTTTGCAAAAATGCTTGTTTCGGGGCGAGATGGAAATTTCTCATTCGTTTTCGTAAAGCTCGTGTTTGATCCTTCTCTGTTTAATGAAATTCTACGAAATGATTTAGTTGCTTGTGTTCTCCAAGTCTACACGCTATACAACATAAAAGATGGAAATAAGGATATTCAGCCTATCAACTATGTAACTGCAGTTGTCCCGTTCTTCGGGTCATATGAAGAACTGATTCCTTTTTTCTGCAACCAATTCTCTGAGGAGGGGTATAGCAGGAAGTGCATAGTTGATAAGAAAATAATGGAGAAACTACGTTTTCAGATACTGGAAGGTTCAAGGACAGAGGATAAAGAAGTACACCTTGAAAGCAATGTTTACTCACTCCGCGAACACCAGGAATGCTTCGAATATTCAATACTCAGACCTGAATCAATTCTTAGATTTATTGAAGGGGCCGTGTCTAGTGACTTAGGTCGGTCCATTTTGGAGAACACAGTTTCTGACGGAGATATAAAACAAGAAGCGCAGCACTTGGTTGAGCAACTTAAGAATAGCTCTTTCATTAATGGCACACTTATAAATCCCGGTTTGAAACGCTCTATACTTGAAGCATTTAAAGTTTAGAAGCATCGTAAGAAACTATAATAGCCTTCAGGTCCTATATTAATGTGAAGATGATCCCAATTTTTGTCGCTGATAGGCCATTTTCCTTAAAAATACTGGAGGGACTGAAGTGTCAAGGATATCCATTCGGCATTTTGTCCCACGTATTTACCTCGAAAAATTTTAAGGAGAAATTTAAGGATTTTACTCTGGCAACGATAAAGGTCGGGGATTCAGGAATTTACCAAGGACAAGATGTTAGCTATGAATACCTGTTCAGCCAATACGTAAAAATGGGAGTCAGCCATGGTATCATAAAGGACTACTACAGAGATCCCGAATTGACTTTAAGTAGCGCAAAAGAAGCTATTAAAATACATAACACCGGTGACTATAACAAGAGTTTCGAACTTGTTGGAGTCGCCCAAGGAAGGTCGGTTGAGGAATATGTCGAGAGTTACAGGAAACAGAAAAAAATGGGCTACGAAATGGTTGCAATTGGCGGGCTTCTAGACAAAGTACAGAGGCACGTAAGACTAGTTAAGGTGAAAAGAGAAGAATTATTAGAGGAAACCTTAAGAACAATAAGAGAGCATTATCCACAGGATAGACTGTTTCCACTAGGAACTTTTAACAGAGCAAGAATAAAACTCTTCAAGGAAGTTGGAGTCTGGGGATCAGATTATAAAGGCTGGATTTTCAAATATAATCTGGAAGAAAGTCACATTCAGAACAACAGGACAGAACAGACTCGAAATTACATTGAGACAAAGGTATTTCCCATACTGGGTAAAGAAAGACTGCTCATACTTTCTTGCTCCGATTCCAAGAGAATTGGAATCGGCAAGGCAATTGACATTTATGATGGGCCGGCCTACAAAATTGTAAGAAAGTATCTCAGGCATAACAATGGTTTAGACGTGCGAATAATCTCAGCGAAGTACGGCATAATCAGCAAGGATACCCTAATAGAAGATTACAACGAAAGACTCACTCCAGAGAAGGCATCTGTATACAGGACTAGGTATTCGCAAGAAATCAGAACGCTGAGTTCAGCGTATGGTGAGGTATTAATATATGGGGGCAGCACTTATCAATCTGTATTCAAAAATGTGGAAGTAAAAAGGACAAACGGAAGAATTGGAGAACAGTTATCGCAGCTCAAGAAATGGCTTTATTCTCAAGATCAACCGAGTTCATCTTCTTAGGAACTTCTTTCCCATAAAATCTCGCCAATTATCTAATAGATTTAATCATTCTTCCAGAAATCGCGTTATCCCTTAGACATCCGACCTTTCAACTTGCTCACTTTTCGTTCTTCTTGGCAAGTACAACTTTCTTCCGTTGATCACACATTGATTTTATTTTTTCCCAGCCATCAAACCCCGCCAGTAAGGATTTGGCATATTTCTCGTCACTGTCCAATATATCGCATGCTTGAAACAATAAATCTTCTTTGTAGAACTTTTGATTTGTTACTTTCAATGGATATTGCTCTTCACTGAAATTGACTAAAGCCTCCCACAAAGTAAATGCAGGGCCACTCTTGCTGTTTGCAAGTAATTCACCACGTCCTTTCAAAAATCTATAGATAGGATCTTCCCATTCTGGTATGATGCCTTGAGTCATTTTACTCACCCATTTTAGTAAAATGCGTAAGATGCTATAAAAGTATTTGATATTTAAGTCTTAAAAGGCAACGCACCTTTGTAATTTGTTCATAAGAGATCATTTAGACGGTTCCCTAATACCTTCCATTGGCGCTACTACACTCTTAATCTTTTTCCTGTACGCGTCGAAATATCAAAAGAGGAAAATCCAGAGAGACTAAATTAATTCGAGTTCTTCCATCAACTCATCCACCCTCTCGTTAGATATCTTCGTAATCACAAAACTTATATTCTCCTTCAGGAACTTGAAACATTGGTCTATGGTACTGGAGACCTCACTACCCTTCATTATGATTTTGAAGTCGATGTCCCACTGTCCCTTTCTTCCGTTGATAAATTCCTTGCCAAATCGATTCATTCTCCCTTCCCTCCATCCTAATCTCATCCAGAACTTCCTCCAGGTTTCTTTGACCAAGCTCCTTCAAACCGTCTTTCCATACCAAGGTAGTCTGTCGATGTGTAAAATTGCAACTCACGAAGATCATTCCCCTAAGACTTCGTGGCCATCCGGCTGTGACTCAATCAGGTCCAATTCTTTGAACAAGAATGCTATCAATTCTTCCTTTGTAGTCGTCCCCTTGTTTCCATCCTTCCCTGGTCATATGCGTCCAGAGTTTCCAATTCATCTTTGCTTATCGTTAGCATCGTGGTTAGAATTTTTGGTTACTTATCTAAGGATTTTACTGGCATTTGATAAATGAAAAAAGTGAAGAAATGAATTCGAAATTTAACTCAAAGTAAATCTCTTAAATCTCTACCTAATCGAAGTGTGCCTTCTATTATAGAGCTCAAGTTTTGATTTCAAAATCTCTGATACGTCAGTCTCATTTTCTGCAGGGTACAACTTGTCATCTGGAATATTGGCGTACCTAATCCTTGCATCTAGCCTCTTGCCAGCAAGATCAGAACTCCAGCCTTTCACACGGTAGCATATTACAAGTCTCTTTAGGGACCACGCAAAAGCCAGTTCAGACAGTGTTCCTGCTCCTCCACCCATCGCTACCACTGCATTTCCGTTTGCCACTATTAAATTTCTGAATTCATCCAGCCCAGACGCTATTACTATGTCTGCAACTCCTTCTGCGACCTTAGGATCAAATCCAGGAAGGATCGCAATGATGTCACCATCCGTGTAATTCGAGGATTTCCTCCCTCCCACCGAAAGGGCCCTAGGGAGAGACCCAATTCCTCCCGAGAGTATTCTGTACCCGTCGTCAATAAGCCTTCTCCCCAGCGAAACCGCAAGATTCCATTTTTCCGATCCCTCTGGGATGTTCCTGTCCCCTATAACGGAAATGATTGGCTTACTCATTTTGATAATACCCCCTTTTCTCTAAAATCCCTCCTATAATTCTTTCATTTTCTTCTCTGCTTCTCTTCTTTTTGTCTGCAGATGGGTCGTAGAAATATATCAGTTGCTTTATCCACACAGGAGATTTCGCCATCTCCACTATCGGTATCATGAAGGCCCAGTCCTCAGCCTGCGGAATCCACTTGCCATCCAACTTAAAGTCTTCCTCGTCTATCTCATCAAACAGATATTTTCTGAATGTTCTCAGATGCTGCCAGACGTTTCCTCCCCTGTTCTTCCTCGGGTTGACAAAATTGACCTGGTAATAGGAATGCTTATCCGCCCTCAGCATTGAACCAACGGTCACATCCGCTCCCTCTCTGTATTTGGTTACCACAGTATCCACAACATCCCTTCCTATGAGTGCATCATCCGCATCGACCATAGCAATGATAGAATTGGGATTCTTGCATATTTTTCTGACCGCGAAATTTACGTTTTCCATGGGGGTCAATGCTTCAAGATTCCTCATGATAGTCATTCTCTCCCTGACTCCAGGGAAGACAAGATTCTCCACGTACTCCAGCATGCCGTTCCTGGAGGATGCATCGATAAACACCATTCCGAACGATTGATTTCGCTGAGAGAACAGTGAATCAAAACATCTCCTCACTTTGGAGATGGGTACATCCCGCCCCCTGATTATGACGACCACCTCTTCGTTTCGTTCCCCTGACCAGTCCGCGACAGATCCGACAAGATCCACTCTGCCCTTCTGTGGTGGAAACACATTTCCTATCTCCAACGATTTCACGATGTTGAACCAGTCATTGAATTCGGACTTCCTTTCGTTTGGAATGTGAATGAAGAAGGTCGATCCAATCGGAGCCCTGAGAGAGTGGAGGCCATCTTTCAAGATTGCCCTGTCAATGCTTCTGTGCCACGGGAAAACAAGTCTCCCCTCCTCGTCCACCTCATTTTCCAGCGGCAGGAATTTCTCCAACCTATCGAGGGAAATCAGTGAATTCCTGACTTCGATCCTCCAATCCACTCTTTCATAGTAGCTTTCCCTTCTTTCTCCCGAACCCGCGACTGGAAATGAAACGGAGATAGCCCTCTCATCGTTTTCCAGAATGTCGATCATCTCTTGTAGGAAGTTGGATCGAGGTCCATCCCTCCATATAATTGAGTCTCCATCGCACTGCAGCACGTACTTCGTCCTGCAGTTCTGAAATCCATAGAGTGTGGTCAGGATGGGCTGACCGTTAGAGCTCCTCACTTTGTCGCTCTCCAATCCGAACCATCGTCTGCTTATTCCCTTCCGAATGGTGGGATCATCGGGCAGGACAAGGTATCTATCCAGGGTCCCTTCCGCGACAAGAGAATCAAGCGTCTGAATGAGATTCTCAAAATCCCCCTCATCGTATTGCCTGTTGAATCCTTCTTCCTCCATGTCGGTGACCGCTACCCTTTCCCTGAATGCTCTGGGAGAATCCAGTTGGTTCACCAGATGCCGTATCTGCATGTTGGCAGTTTTCCATTCCATTGCTGAAATTTTTATCAGGAGGGTCGCATTCTGGTTTACAACTTGCATCACTGGGCTCAAAACGAAGAGCATCAGGTCGCTCCCGGGTGAAAGATTGTTAAAATCCAAGGATGGCAATTCGTGAACTTCGTCAATGCTGAATCCTGCTTCCGTGAAGAGCTTTGAGTACCAGTCAAAGGGTCTGTGATAGTCCTCCCTTCTCTTGAAGGTGCTCTTCACGATCTTCTCGTATCTGGTCAACTTGGAGTACTCTGGAAGTGGAGAAGCCACTAACGAGTGCTCGCTCTCCTCTTGCTCATTGCTGAAGGGATTACAGACTCCGATCAGCGCCCTACCTCCTTTTTTTACCAATCGTCTTATATTGGTCATTATCTTGTTTGCTTCAGCATCCTTTACCTCACACAGTACCTGGTTAGCCAGGACAAGGTCAAACTTCCTTCTTCCCGCGGAGTTATCGTTTATCTGTGATTCTGACATGCTCTTGATTCTATTTTCTCCAGTATGCCTCTTGTTGAATTTCTCATAATCTAAGTCGTAAACCCAGACCCGTGCTTGCCCAGAAATCAGATCGGCCAGCCAACCGTTGCCAGTTCCGTAATCCAAGACCGTTTTCGGACCGAGGCCCCTGATAATTTTTTCAATAAGTCCGTACAACCGATCGTGTAACGACCCTGCGTCCAACGATGACCTGAAATACTCAAACCCGTACAACTCCGGCATGTCGTATTCCTTCAGAGTCCTATGCGCTAGTTCCTTGAAATCGCTCCTGAAGTGCCACCTATAAGTTAGAAATGCTCTCCTGCACATGTTGTCGTAGTAACCGTCGGAAAACCCAACGATGCTGGTTCCCAAGTCAACATACATCACCCGCGAGCCGCTGACGATGAGGTTATCAGGGGAAATGTTGGTGAGACAGATACCTGCTGCCCTGCACTCCTGCAGAAGTTCCATTATAGAACTGAGATATCCGCCATGGTACATTTCGCCCTCCACAAACGAGGAGACCAAGATTACTCTGCCTTCAGAGACGACCACCTTTTCTATTCCAGCCAGATGCTTCAGTTGCAGATTGGAATTCGCAATCTTCCGAAGAAGTTCGAGCCTCCCGTGCTCAAAGTGCTGGGCTCCATGATGAAAATACTTGTAGGATCTTGTACCGTCAGAAAGAACGATGCCTTCGCTTCCTTCTCCCAGCAGCCTGAGACGCCGTCGACCAAATTTCTTTTCGATGACGTTCTTCGCATCTTCGATTTCTTCAGTGCTTGCGTGAACGGGCAATTTCTCACGATAGGAGACACAGTAGGATTCCAAGTTTTCTAGAAATTCTGTCAATTCTTTTCTCGCATTCGCGAGTGATTCCATTTGTCCCGTCAAGTTGGGCGGTGAGAATTCATTCTCGATTTTTTGGAGGGTCTCTTCGACGGCACCGGAGTAGCTTCTTACGAGGTCACCTGCTGTACTCGGTGTTGTCTTCATTTCTTCCAGCGCCTTCCTGATCGAACCTACGAGTCCCCTTATCCTCCAGGAATTCATCAGAAGCATGTTGAACCGAAACTTCACTCTGGCTTCAAAATCTGAAACCAGCTGGTCAATTTGCTCACTGGAAGAACTAAGGAGATCGTGGGCGGATGCACCGTCTCCCAGCCTCTCTCTCGTGCTCGTAAGGAATTGTTTCAGTGTTCGTACCAGCGAAGCACCGTAGATGTCGTCTATGGTGGTTCGGAGCGCAAGCTTAGAATCAACACCGTAACGCCTATCCTGGCGCAGAGACAGCGGAATCGACACCACCTTCTTCCTGCGAGTGAGAACATTTCTGCCCCCAACCTCCTGATTCAGCAGGGCCCATACTGTATCTCCTCTTCTGAAGGTGGTTCTGTCGGTGACGGGAGCAATGTTCGGAAATGTCCTGAGACATTCAGGGTCAAATACCAGGGTGTTTCCACCTCTAACTGGAATGCCGCCTTCAGTCGTTTCTTGGTCTGATGACGGTACAACGGGTCTGAACAGGTTCACCCCCGAATTGATTAGAGGGAAGTTCTCAAGCATGTGTCTTAGCGTAGAGGCGCTTGTATCCTCGGTATCCGTCACGTACCAACTTGGAGCTTCCAGGTGGCCATAGTGGCGCAAGGTGAGATCGTAATAGTAGTCGGTGTACCTTTCTGAGATGACTCCGTTCTCTGCCTCTTTCTTCTGAGACTTGGGCGTACTGCTGGACGGATTTGTTAGGGCTTGAAGATTGAATAGAAAGTCCAGCAGCTGCGTTCGAACCATGCTCGCTGCGGGAAGGGGAGGATCCCCAGAAATCTTGCCAATTGCGATGGAGCAACCTTCTGACCTCAGCGACGAAAGGTAATCCATGAATTCTCCTTCGTCAAGTCTGGTGTTGTTCAGACCCAGATCGTCCAACCGGACGTCATCGTCAAGTATCCATATGACCGGATTCGTCAAATCAAAGGATTCCAGGTAGAGGTAGTGGTGCAGGACCGTTCTTCCAAAGGGAATTCCTTTGCGTCTGAAGCCCGCTTCATAGTATTTCCCAAAATTCCCGTTTGCTGCATCTCTTTCGATCAATTCTTTTCCAACGATGCGGACCACGAATTTCTGAGAGACCGTATGAGCTATGGTATCCAGCCTCTGCGAATCGCCAGAATTGTCGCAGATCACAATTATTGCCTTACCTTTCGGAACTCTGAGGAACTGCCCAATATCTTTCAGGAGAAGTTCTGTGGAATCGAGATTGGAGCACGTAAACCCGATCAGGAGATCAGAAGACGAATGGGCAGTCGATGAAGCCTTGCGCTGGTGCTGTTTCATCAACGGTCGTTCCTTGGTTTCCTTTACCAAGTCATTTTCAGAAAAGCCAAAGAGGTCTAGAGCTCTCTTCTTGAACTGAGCCCGCTCCTCAGCGTTCATCCTGGATGAATATTTTCTGAAGAACTCAATGAGTCCTTGCCTCTTTCGTTCCGATCCATAGCTTGAAATGCGGTCCTTTCCAGTGGAGTAGTGATGGACAAGGTGTTCATCGACGTAGCTGACCTTAAGGCCTTTGAGGTCAAAGAGTCTTATACAGACGTCCCTATCGGTTGTGCTTTCAAGATTCTCGTCAAAGGCTCCCGCCTCCAATATCGAAGACAGCCTGACGAACAGATTTGAGCCTTGAACGTGAGGATTGGTAGAAAGGAATGAGGATGAGGAAAGATTGTGCGGAATTGCTTGTTTTCTTCCTATATCGTCTTCTATTTCATGCCTCACCATGCCTGAGACAACCAGATCGGAGTCGTTCAGGGTCGCAGAGTCAAAACATTTCTCAATATAACTCCCCTCCCAAGCATCGTCATCGTCAAGAAAAGCCACATACGTTTCGTCTGGATCTACGTTTATAGAAACGAGATAGAAGAGCGCGGTGTTCAGTGCTCCAGACATGTTTGCAGTTCTTTGATTGACAAGAGTGACAAGTTCGGAATTGATATCGGTACTCAGTGAAGAAGTGTCTTCATTGTTTTCCCCTACCAAGATTACCTTATCTGGTCTCAGGGATTGAATGAAAATGGATTTCAGGGCTCTTGGAAGTGAGTCTGGTCTTCCCTTGGTTGGTGTGATTGCAAAGATTTCTGTCATCAGAACACCACGGTCATAATTGTTGCATAATTGAATTCCTCATTGTCGCCCCAACTGGCGCCCAAGCTTTCCTGGGATTCTCCACAATGAGTATTTGTCAGCCTCTTCTTCAGGCACATGCGAATCCCTTCAAGATGGCTACTCCATTGGGTTGGGCAGAGGAGAAATTTGCTGACTCGAAATCGCGTCTGAAATTACCCTGCTCACAATTTCCTCAACGCTGATTCTCGGAGACCAACCCAGCACCGAAACGATTTTCCTGTGATCGGAATACTGGTCAAAGGCCTGAGTGTTTGCTTCCCTGAACTCTATGGAGCCCTTCCCCACCTTCTTTACAACCAGATTGGCCAGATCGATGACGGAGATCGGTTTGTTGCCCAAGACAAAGACATCGTAAGTAGCGCTCATCGTACGGAGATGGTTCAATCCCAGTGAAAATGCAGTCGCGACATCTATTGGATGTATGAACTCTCTTATGTGCTTTCCGTCTCCCAGAATTACAATGGGCTTGTCATTGAGTGCAGCGCTCACGAATTCCCTCAGGACGTTCATCTCTTTCTGACCCTCTCCACTAACTAGCGGAGGCCGAAACATTACCGTTTTAATTCCGTAGATATCGGAATAGAGCTTTGCTATTTCTTCGACGAACGCCTTAGAAGACCCGTACGGATTGTTTGGATGAAAGGGGGTTTCCTCGTTTATTGGGCAGGGGGCATGGCCATATGGAGAGAAGCTGCCCATACCCAGAACCCTGGCGATGTCAAGCCGTCTGCAGGCTTCATAAACATTGAGCGCCGCATTTACGTTTACCCTCAAGTAATCGTAGGTTTGCTTAACGCTTTCAGCGCCGCCCCCTTTTCCGTTCGACCCCGTGAGGGCAGCGAGATGCACAAGGACGTCTGGTTCGGAAAGTTCTAGGACACGTTTGAGATCTGGATAACGAGTTGCATCAGTCACGTAGTGATTCCGACCCTTACTGCCTACGATGTCCAGAGTTGCGGTGTCGTGCCCATCGAGATTTAGCTGTCTGTGGATGTACCTGCCAATGAATCCCTCTCCCCCCGTGACTAGGACTTTCACTTATTGTCACTCCCTCTTTTTAGACCCAGATCCTCAAGCCTTGGATAGAACAAGATATGCATGGATTGTCCAATCGTGACGAACAGGAATTTGAGGCAGATTGCAGGCAAAGATGATCTCGCAAGTTTCAAGTCATTCGTCAGCAAGATAGGTCTGGTACTAGAGGGCATGAGTCGACGTTTGATTTCTCGAATAAACATGTCTGCGGAGGTTCCGGCAGGTACCTGGTTTATTTTCCCCTGGGAGATTAGATTCTCGTAGGCGATATTGTCGTCTATTGTATGCCTGAGGGTCGCATCAGCTATGCAAATATAGGGAACATTGATCCCGTCGAATTCCAACAGAACTGTTATGATTCTAGAGATCTGTGGTTTTCCGGGGCCTGCCCAGGCAACATTACTTGCATCTATCACCACAAAGCTATCTATTCGGGGACCGCTTGCAATATCATCACTGCCAGAACTTTGCTTAGAGATTTCTGTTTCACCATTCCTTCTTAGAGGCAGGCTCATATCATCTTCGATTCCTCTCCCGTTTAGAGAAAAATCGGAATCCGCAGATTCAGCCATAGAAAACACTCTCCTCTTTTTTGAGTACAAGCATGAAGCTTAGCGAGCTTGCATCAGCAAGAGACCGAGAACGAATTCTCAGCTGAACCCATCCATACTGGAGTAGGTTCATAATGGTGTAAATTTAATTTTGTATTTAAGCTTTGCAATCTCCAACTTTGAAAGTCACTATCGGGACCGTGCATGTCACTCTAACGACCGGACTAAATCTATCGCTTTCCTTCTGTTTTCATATCAATCACATTTCAAATTTTCACGTGACTATTTCAATACTGGCCAAGGCAGTGAGAAATGAATAAAATGAAAAAAGTGAAAAAATGAATTCTAACTGGTTCTAGGTACTTATTCCTCTGTGATAGCTTATCAATTTTCCTTCTCCATCAAATATGAATGTCTTAGATGTGTAGAACCAGGGAAATAAGTGACCATGAGTTATTTTCACCGTGAACTTCACTGCGTTTATTTTGTCAACCATATGCTCTTTCCCAATGAATCCCCTCACGTTGACTTGTCCATTGTGGCCAATGAAAGGTACCGTGTTACTATCCGAGCCACTTGTATCGGTTCCGTCGATTCTCCATTTGATGTCCCTAGCGGTTCCAGGTCCTGCATTCATGATCTCTAAGTCCAAGTATTCACTCCCTCCTGAGAAGAACTTCGGCCCAAGCGTGTTGTCAGGATAAGAATATGCAAGATCCAAAGCCTTCGTTACAAGAACTGGAAAGACTGCCGATAAATTCGCGATTAGCACATTCATCAGGGTAAGAAACAGTCCAAGAACCGTTAAGGCTAACCCAATATACTCTATCCAATACATATTATGTTAAGGTTCTTCAAAGATTATTATTTTGCACTCATCCAAATCTCTGGCAAAAATCACACTTCCAATTGATACCTTTGTCAGTACTACCCTTTGTCGTAGGCATGTAATTACCAGTCGTCATATTGGGACTCCGGAAATCATCTAGCATCCCTTTGTCGTGCATGAACAAGGTTATCGGGCAAGAAGGCAATAAAGTAATTGGGGCATCCTCAATTTAGAATGTGACGGGGTAAATTATGGAATGAACCAGAACTTAACATTCAGGGTATATTTTCCGATAGCTCTTTTATAGGAATGTTACTTATTGGTGCCGGAGGCTTCTTGGCCCCTTAAACTAAGACCTCCGGTTAAATAATGTAAAAGTGGTAAAAACAAGACTTTAAATTGATTCTATCTCCACTATCAGGTTCCTCTCCTTTTTGCGAGCAATTTTGGAGATGACAGAGTCAAATTTGTCTTCTATCTTGTTCATCATTTAGCCACAGGAAGAATTTTCAGATACGTACTAAAGAATCACAAGGGATTTAATGGCCGCAAAGCAGGTTTAGCAAACTCTACTTTGTAGAATTTTCCCCTCCTAAGCCTTTAAGTTCTCTAACCTGTACTTCTATCTCTGCTGGGGATTCAATCTGCTTTCCATTGCCCGGTCCCAGTTCTCCGAACTTCCTCGCACTCACTAGTACTCTGCCCTCGTACGAACCTATCAAAGCATTGTAGCCCTTCGCCACTTTCTCAATGTTATCACCCAATTTAGATATGTCTTCACTTATCTTTTTCAGTCTCTCGTAGAGCTCTTTGCCGGCTTCGAGTATCACCTTTGCATTTTCTTCAACTTTCCTTTCACTCCATCCTCGGGCAATTGCTTTCATGAGAGAGAGAAGAATTGTTGGAGTTGCGATTATAATGTTTGCTTCCATCGCTTTATTTACAAGTTCCTTATCTTCCTGAAGCGCTGCATAGAGGAATGATTCTCCAGGTATATACATCACAACAAGCTCTAGTGACTCTTTGTACATCGCATTGAAGCCCTTCCAGTATTCCCTCTTGGAAAGGTCAACTGCGTAGTCCTTAATCTTTTTAGCATGGTCCTTCATCAACTTCTCCGTCTCCTCCGGTGTTTTCGCTTCAAGTGCAGAAAGATAACTTGATGTTGGGGCTTTTGAATCTACGATTATGACTCTATTGGAAGGAAGGTTGACAACCATGTCTGGTCTTCTCTCTCTTCCATCGACCGTTATACTGACCTGACTATCAAAATCGCAATATTCTGTCATACCAGAGAGCTCTGCTATCCTCTTCAGCGTGGTCTCTCCCCAGTTTCCTTTCGCCTGAGGATTCCTGATCGCATTTGACAGTTGGTTAGCCGAATCTCTGAGATTTTTCTCATTTTCAACAAGAGCTTTGACCCGTTCATCCAAACTAGCATAGGATGTCAGCCGAGCGGCTTCGATTGTGCTCAATGCAGTTCCAACGCTCTGGAGATAGTTGTTAAGAGACTCTACTGTGCCTTCTATTCCCGTTTTAGCTTCATCAATTTTAGTGGTGGCTGCAGTGACTATGGGACCTATCTGATCCTTCGCTAATTGGACTGTTTCCTCTCTGTTAGTTTTCACAGATTCAGTTGCTGCAGTTTTGACGGCGTTCTTGATTGATTCCAAGTCTATTACCGGTGGGGGAGTTGAAAGTACTTGTTTGCCTCTCCAAAGTATCAGTCCAATAATTACTCCGCCAAGAATTCCAATTACAAGTCCTATAGTTAATGAAATCGCATCCATTCTTTCATCAACCAAGGATTCTATGATTAGTATTTAAGACTAGGGCTGAGAAAACGTAATTTCTAAGTTGTGCAGTAGATCTGTTTTCTCAATAATGGTTTATCCAATCGTCTTTACCAATCTATAAGCAAATGTGTCTCTGGATATTCTTCTTGCTCTCAAGTATTCCTCCAAAAAAGAAGAGATGTTCACACTCGCTAATAAGCGTCTCAGTGAATTCAATGAGGAAAAATTCAACAGGCACATTAAAAAAGACGGAAATACAGCCGAGATACTCAAGTTAACGAAGCAGGCATACAATGATTTCGCCGAGTATTACGACCAGGGAGTCATTATTGCACCAACGTATAAAGAAGAGTATGAACTTGCAAAGAAAGCGATGCAGTTGGACTCGATGTACAACACTCTAATAAGTAGGCTTGAACTTTTTGCACAGCATGAAAGTGCTCATGAAAGCATAGAAAGCACAAAAATAGTAATTTTCCTTACACTCCTGGTCGGAGCACTTGGTCTTATTGAGTTAGGCGCCACGCTCTTTTCTTCCAACAAAATTGGAGCCCTTATTTTTTACCTTTTTATTTTGGTCGCATTTGCAATTTTTGTTATTTCATCAATTGTGTGGAAAGTCAGAGTGAAATAATAGTGTCCTTGGGGTGAGACTGAAAATTTAAAAGGGAGATTTCCTCCTTATTTTGACCTGTTATAGTGAACTACCCAACAGTTACGTCTATCCAACGGCAGAATCTAGGCCATTTTACGAAATCTTGAGAACCATGTTAGTATTGTTAGTTAGGTGCTTGACTATAGTTGTCAGACCTATACTGGCCTATTCCGGTTAGGCAACGGTACCGTAATAGGTAAAGACAGGAACTAATAGTAAGAAGTAGCTCGAAGTGAAAACGTTTTTATCTCTAAGTAAACTTGCATTTTGTGGTAGTGTCTTCTGTGGCAGAAATTCAAGTGGAAGAGGTGTAGCTTATGCATGACAAAAGAAAGAGATCGGCAGCTTCTAGACGAATGGAAGCTGAGACTAAACACGAAATACAGAATAAACAACTAGCCAAACTATTGGATAATCTCGAAACATTATACAAGAACGTGAAACTGGGTAATACAACTCTAACAATGCAAGAGGAATCGTCTTATGTTATGGATTACCTCAAGGCACTTGTGCTGTCAAAACCGGAGTCCGCTGCTTCTGAAAAGCTATTAAAGCCCATTATGCAGGTGGCAGGGATAGAAAACTTTCCTGAGGGAAGAGTGGGAGGAGGGTGGGTGGATTTCATTTTACCATCATCAAGGGAGATAGGCCCCCCTGTAGCTTTGGAGCTTAAACCTCTGCACGGAAGCGACGGGAAGCTGAATCCTCTTTCAAAGGAGTTCGATCAATTGGTTGACCAGGTCACTAACACAAGGACCAACCAGATCATAAGGTATATCCTAGGAGGAAACGGGAACAGGGGAGTAGATTTTGTCGTGTTCACAAATCTCAAAGAAGTCTACATTTTTGACAAAGGTTGCATAACGAAGTTCGAACCTGCCAGGAAGGAGACTTTTAAAGAATTCATTGAAGCCATTTCAGTTACAAAGAACATCTCTGACTACCTGCGAAGGGTCACTGAAGAACTGGAGAAGAGGGACTTGGATAGGTATTTCTTCAACGATCTTAAGAAATGGTTCGGTTATCTTCAGGAACTGGACTGGAATAGCGATCCACAAGTCAACAGCGTGCTTCTCCTGAACAAGCTGATCTTCGCTCTGACTCTTGAAGATTTTATGATTATAGACTATAGGGAAACATGGGATATGTTCTCTAGGAATTTTAATAAATGGAGTGCCAAGGGACCCAAGGCAGTGCTGAAGAATTTCTTCAAGGAATTGGACGAGTTCCTTTACGAGTATTACGACACCGAACTATTTGTTCCATCAAACAGCATACTTTCGAAATTCAAGGAGTCCAACGAGAGCTACGCGAAACTTCTCAAAACTCTAAGGTCCGTTGCAGGTTTTGTGGATGAACCCACCTTATTTTCGGGTGGATTGTATTCCTATAATTTCAGGTTGATAAACGAGGACGTATTTGGGAAATCATATGAAACCTTTCTGGCGGAGAACAGGAAGGAGTCCGGGATATACTATACCCCCAATCAGATCACAGGAAGGATGGCATCAGACCTAGTGCAACACCTTTTTGGCAAAATAAGAGATAAGTTGGTTCAAGATTTGAGCATCGAAGAGTACGACGAAGCGTTAATACTGGCAGATCAGCTGGTGAAAATAACAATATTTGACCCCGCATGCGGATCGGGAGCCTTTCTAATAAGCGTTCTCAGGGAAATCGTGAAGGTTTATTCGGACATTAAACCAAAAACAGAATGGATCAATCAGCTAGGTCTAAAGGAGATATCCGAACCTGAAAGGGTGAGAATAGATAAGGTGAGACAGTTAAGGGAGACCCTTGGCTTTAACGGACAAATGAAAGGAATAGACAGAATACTTCTTTCAAAGATAATCCTCCGGCACATCTACGGATGTGACCTTGACAATACTGCATTAAATGTTGCTAAGGTTAATCTTTGGAAAGAGACTGTGAAGCTGAATCCAGAGTCATTCTATTTTCAGAGTCTCCCACAATCCATAAATCATATACTGCCTGCCCTAAAGGTAAACTTTGTTTGTGGAAACTCTATAGTTGGCTTATCAGATGAGTATGTAGTAAAGTACCTTACTGACAACTTCAGAGAAGATATCAAATCAATGCTTGATTTAAGGAAAGAATACCTCAAAGATCCTTCAAACGCAGACATAGCTGAGAAAATCGAAGAAATAAAAGAACCCATCAGGTCCTCACTTTCGGTAGAATTTGGTAAAATATATCCAGAGCTGGAAAGCCCTCTATTCTATCCGCTAGAATTCTTTTTCATATACTTTAGTGAAAATGGCATACCCGTTGAAGAGAACTCTCGGAAGTTTTCGGCTTTAATAGGCAACCCCCCTTGGAACGATGTTAAACCGATTAAAAAAGAATTTGCGCAGAAACACCCTAGTATATTTGGGGAAGGGCTAACAAAATTTTCAATCTCAGGCAAGGAATTCGAGAAAACGTTTGATAGAAAGTTGATGAATGCGGAAACAAAAGAGTTATGGAAAAAATACAGGGATGAGATCCATGCTCTTTCTGATTTTATTAGAAAGAATTACGGTTTGCAATATAAAGGGGATACATCCCTTCAAAAGACATTTCTGGAAAAATTTATTAGATTATCTAGGGACGCTTTTGCAATACTGATCCCTTCCAATTTTCATACCGACGAGGGTGCGTCTGATCTTAGGAAGGAAATATTCGATAAATGGCAACTGAATTATCTGATTTCCTTTGAAAACAAACATAAAGTCTGGTTTAATATGGAATCGCGGTTCAAATTCGACATGTTATTTGTGACGAGCCATAAGACTGGAGAATCCTTCAAGGCGAAATTCTACGTACATAACTGGAAAGAAACGGAGAGGTTACTCGACTACCCTATAGAGCTTATTCTAAAACTATCGCCTCAAATGCTTGGAGTTATGGAATTTCGGTCGGAGGAAGACGTAGAAATTATAAGAAAAATTAGAGCAGATCACCAATCTGCTTTTGATTATGGATTTAGATTTTCAAGAGAATTTGGTTATCCGGGAGACAATGATCTCCTAGAAGATCAGCCCTCACACGGTGATATTCCTGCCTTTGAAGGAAAGACGATTCACCAATATGATTCAAATTACTCAGATAATAGGTATTGGATAAATGAAATGAATGGAAGAGAACGACTCAAGAATTCCTTTATCCAGTCCGTGACAAAGTACTTTAATGATAAGCCAAAAGTGGCCCAAATGTTAGAGAAGGGGGAACTGTTGATGGATTATGAGACGGATAGGCTTGTGTTACGAAGGCAGGCAAGAACGACAGATGAACGAACGTTAATCGCTTCAATAGTACCCAAGAGGAATTTTTTGTTAGATAGTCTCGCATACCAGAGGCCTTATCAGTTTGAAGTCGCAGAAGGAAAAATAAGACAAGTTCATAACATGGATGAAGATTATTATCTCCTTGCTCTCCTAAATAGTTTCGTACTTGATTACTATATCAGACAGCGTATTTCAGCTAACCTCAATTTCTCTTTCTTGTATGAATTACCGATCCCAAAAATATCCAATATGTTAAAAGAGAGAGTAGTATCTTTGGCGCGAGAACTTGTTAGGAAACCTACTGACAGGGCAAAAAGGACGGATATTGAGATATTAATAGCGAAAGAGTTTTTTAAATTGAGCAAAGAGGATATAACTTACATTTTGAATTCATTTGTGTACGGGGACATAGATAAAGAGCTGATAGAGCTAATTAAAGAGAAATATGAACATAACTGAAACCACAATCCCAATGATAGAAAATCAAAGACTCCCTTAAACGAAACGATCAACTAAGTAGGCTTCGGAATTGTGAAACTCTTCTTACCCTCTGCTTCATATAAGTTGAAGAGCTCCCCGCATTTTGTACACTTATATCTAGACACATAGTATGGCCCAAAAGACCACTCTTTTATTGATTGTGAACTGAATTCTGCCTCACAAATAGGGCACTTCATCTCATGCACCTGAATGATAGATTATCAGGAGGTTAATATGTTTTGTTTTTGAGAGATTATTCCATGCATAACCTATGAACGGAAACCGCACCCCTTTGGTTTTTGAGGGGCCAAGAAGGGTGCGGCAAGAAAAGAGTTAGCAATGGCATAAAGCTTTTCTTAAGCAATGAACATGTTATAGCCCAAAAACGTGTTTTAGTTTCGACAAGGGGGCATCAGGCATTTTGATACACTATTGAACAAATCATATATAAGAAAATTTCTTATCAATATTCAATGCCTCCAAAGTCGAGAAGTATGAGACAAATCATGATAGAAGAACAAATTAGAGAATTACTCGATAAGGGCTATTCGGTTAAAGAGCTTAATGACTTCGCTGAAAAGATTAAAGATGTAAGGACTAAAAAAGCTTACTTGCTTGCCTTGCAATACCTTGACCTAAAATGAGGGTTTAGGTGCTTCTGAGGTGACTGTTATTAATTTTTCGGCAATTATTCAAGCATCGACAGTTCTTGTAGCATTTGTGCCCCCCCTACTACAATTGATCCTAAAGTACATTGTAGTTTCAAGTCAAGCCAATAAACTTGCTTGGCTCTTCGTTCCTTCGGTTATATTATTTCTGATAACAATAGGATTTGCAGCTGAATCAAGCCAGTATACGGTGTACTTCTTTTGGATATCTTTGGTGCTTTTGGCAATAGGAATTGGGGGCGCGGTATACACACTGCAGTTGTACTCGAAGACAGTAGAAGAACTTAAGAATATTCCGCCTCTTAGACCCCAAGAGGTTCTTAACAGTCTCGTGGTAGATGGGAAGATATATATTTTCAGGGAAGGGAAAGTCAAAGTCTACAATCCACAAACCAATACCTGGTCCGAAGCAGCCAGCATTCCTTAGAAATATTAAGCCCCGAGAAATCCACCGAGTTATCTCCTTAATCATTTGACCTACATCTTTTTCCTACGTGCAGTAAAGGAAGAGACGAAGGGTTCCTCTACTTAGTAGGCTACTCTATATTGACACGTTATGTCCCAGAAACGTGTCCTTTTCCTCTAGTTGACTTAAGGGTACTTTGCTGCTTGGTAAAAACATCAAATCTGAACACGCTTTTGATTATACGGTGACAGACAATCCCGGTAACAAAGAGTCGAGCTAGAATTCTTAGGCCTCCAGAATATGAATCATCGAGACGTTAGAAAATGTTCTTTTGTAGGCAGAAAACATCATCAAGATAGAGTCTATTCCACTTGCCTGATCCCAATCCCCTCCCAAGAGTTTTGGGGTCAGGTCTCAGAGTACACCGGGAAAATTAAAAAAGAAGGGCAGGGCATTGGAACCCTACCCACTTTAACTCAGTCCTTACTCTTTGGAGTATTTCCACGTCCCTTTCCAGACGGATTGCCTGTTGTGCTTGGGTAATTCGGATTGGGTGCAGCTTTAGGCGGTGGGTTGTTTCCTTTCTTGCTCATGGTTGATCACTAGATCTAATAAGTTGATGTTAATAAACGTAACCGGACGTTAAATCAACACACTCTATTCGCCACCGAATTCTAACAACTATACGGCTTTGAATAGTCTCGCAAAATCTTGAAAGGGCAGACATAAATCTCGGATGCGGGAGCCGCCCGTTTATATATCAATATCGATATACTAATCCCCTTTAGTAGTGGTCCGAATCTATTGGGAGGATATATTATATACAACAGAAATTCATAATGTCAATCTGGATATTAGTGGAACGTAAATCCCCAGTATAGTACGTGACGGTGGATTGAGGCATAGAGGAAACTACAGGTGATGGAGCTTTCCCCTATTTTCCCTTATTTTCCCCTGTATTGTCTATCTTTCCTTTATCTTTTCGTAATTACGGAAGTTGGCACTAGCAGAGACTGTGAGCTCTGGCTAAACGAGATGTATTGACATTTTAAAAAGTCGGTAGAAAACTAAAATTTTCTTGCATTCTCTCGTTAGAGATCCTGCAGCTACTCGGACCTATGATTAATTCTTAAGTTCAGAAAGGAGGCGTTAAGGTTCAATTAAGTCTTCTTGTAGTTTTATCACTAAAATTACAACAAAAGATAATCGTCTACCAAGGAATCAAAACCTGATTTCTCAACAATCGATACGATTTTATTGTAATTTTATACAAAACTACATATGCTTAAACTGCATTTATGATAAATGGGCACATTGACTATTGAGAACCCAATTACTCTACACTCTCCTAAGGCCGGTGCTACCAAGTGGATCAGGAAGGACACACCACAAAGGATTGACAAGAAGACGGGCGAACCTAAGGAGCGGGTAGTACTGGAGAAAAAAGGGAACTTGGTCAAAGTAGCAACATCTAAGGGAGTCGAAGAGATTCTAATCCTGCGACCCTCGGAGTTCAAACAGATATATGCAGCTTGTGACAGAAGGCATCAGGTCATTCTAAGTTCCCTTTTGTTCACGGGGATGAGATACCAGGAACTGATCAGGTTTAGAGAGCACCCTGAATGGTTCGACAAGAAACAATTCATCAAGCTTCCACCGGGATCTGGACAGAAGAAAGTTAAGAGGTCCGCCCCGGAGAGATGGATAAGGTTGAGCTACAGAGGAAGAGAAGCCGTTCAGTCACTATTTGACTACCAATTACCTTCCAACAACTCCATCAATCAGTACTTGGCGTACAACTTCGATATAAAGAACTTCTCGCTGAAATCTCTAAGAAAAACTTACGAGAGCTGGTTGGTCTTCTACTACCCTGAGCATCAGTTACAGGTCTCTATGAGTCAAGGTCATACAATCATTACACAGATACGGCACTACCTCAATCTGCCATTCACTGAACAAGACAAACTTGAGATGAAAGAGTTCGTGGAGGGGTGGGTCTAGAAATGAGGACTCATCTTCGATTACGTTCCACAGCCTTCGACGGAGAATACGATATGACTGGTGATGGTAGGACAGTCTTAGAACTTACAGCAAAGATAACCGAGAAGGCAAAGAAGATGCTTAATCCGTTCAACAAGACTGATGTCCAGTTTAGCGAAGAATGGAAATATTATAAGGGCAACAAAAGCATGGAGGCCATCTCGGTAAATAAGTTTAAGGAGATGGGCGGAACTTTTGATTACATAGTATGTTCCAGTCATGCTGGAGGAAATAGACTAGAGATTGGCGGAGGGGTAATCAAAGACGTTAAGATGTGGGTCTTAAACGGTCACGTAAGATTCAGTTAACGCCCAAGACTGCGTGAGATAACGGCAGAAGACTGTAAGTTGAATGCACTTTCGTCTATAGCTGAATTATAGCCTTCCTTGATTCACTAATCTGACGAAATCTTCTAGATTAATCAGAGTGACCAAAGAACTTCCGTTTATGTATGTTGACAGTTCACCTTGAATGTATTTGTCTCTCAGTTTCCAGCCATTTCCGCCCATGACTATGTATGCCTTTTCGTAAAGGTCTGTGTGTTCCTGAATGGCATTGATTAAGCAAATCATCTCGAAGGGTACTTTTTGTTCAGCAGTTCCACCGACCTGCTGCCATTTCATTGATACCAAAATTCGTTTAGACCCCTCCTTCCATACTATGAAGTCCACCTTGTGCTTTCCGTCCCCCAAACGTTTGCCAATAATCTGTTGCTTTAAGTATTCGTACCGCCCCTTCCCAAGTGCAGGGATCACCATATCTTCTAAAACCTGACCGGTGGTAGTGTCTCTCGGCGTCGTACTTCACACCCCCTTCATACCAATGACCTCATTTACTGGGCCTCTCTTTGTTCCCACACAGTTTATGAATCTTGGAACTTTTACAATTCTCAACGAAAATCCTAACTTTTTGTACAATTTCAATATCCTATCAGTAGCCTGATTTGTGATCACTGTCGGAACTGAGAGTTCAGCCGTCCATCGTGCCACTCTTTCTTGGTCTTGCCACGTAAAACCATCAGCAGAATATTGACGGAATTCCACGTCGTATGGAGGGTCGACATATATGAAGTCATCTTGACGTATTTTGAGGGTGGAAAAGTCCCCAGAAGAGAATTTCCAGTTCTTCAGTAATTGTGTATAATCGCTGAAATCAGTTGCGTAATTAATGGTCTTGTACCTTCCAAAAGGTACATTGAAGAGACCTGAAGAGTTGAATCTACACAAACCGTTGTAACCAGTATGATTGAGATAATAGAATAGTTGGGCCGCCTCTTTCGATTTCCATTTTCCTTCCTTGACGAGGTCGTTAAACCTCTGTCGGTTTTTGTAATAACTTTCCTTGCTGTTTTCCATAGTGATGTCTACTCCTAGTTCAGACCTCACTTGGTTATAGAAATTTATCAAGTGAGGGTTCACATCATTAAGAAGAGCCTTGTTAGGTCTTAGCCCAAATGTTACTGCGAGTCCACCACAAAGAGGCTCAACAAGCCTAGATTTAGAGTGTTTTTGCCACAGAGGCTCGAGATGAGGAACCAACCATCGTTTTCCACCAGCCCACTTCAGTAGCGGTCTAATCTTAACCTCTTCTTTCGATTTATCAGTAGGAGTGTCACCAGAAAAGTTCAACTTAGTCTGGGATAAGCTATGGGAATAGTCTTCCACTATCTAATATATGGGCAGAAATATTAAAGGTTACTTTTGGGTGTACTCTTTTATTATCCTTGATAGTTTTTCCAAGCGTCGTTTATGCTCTTCTTAAGTCCTTTCTCGTATCTTCTTATTCCTTTGTCGAAATTTGTCATTGACTCTTTCTTCATAAAATAAGCCCGTACATCCTGTTCATTTTTAGACGCCGACTTACTCACTTCAAGTGCCCGATGGATGTTTCCTGTAATTTCCACCTGTAATTTCTCGGAGCCTAAGAACTTGATCCATAACTTCAAGTCTAACGCGCCAGCTTTTGTCTTGCACTCGTCTAATGCCTCGTACAAGTAAGCACTCACGAAATGCTGAGAGTACCGAAGTAACTCTTTGTACCTCACCGATTTCTTTCCAATTTTATTAACAACGTTGTAAGACCTCCAGGTCGTTATGTAGTCGATAACTGGATGGTCCTTGCTAATCTCCTGTTTAATTTTCTCTTCAGGAAACGCATCTTCATACCTGTCGGGTTCTGAAAATACTTCTTCAACATTCCCTCTCACTCCCTCGTGGGGAAGATGGTGTTTACAGACAAGATACAACAGGCCTAGACGTTTCATCAGGACATTCGATTGCGAGGCCTTAGCGCCTTCGGTTCTTTTCCTGTAATATGTCCAATTGAACAGGTTAAATAGTTCTTCCAACCTTACTTGACGAGGGTCCGTAGAGCGGAGGTCCGAAGGTAGTATATTGTTCTGTGTATTGAGAGCGGCTATAATGTCTATGCTGTTTGAGTAGGTTCTGTTATTTTCGTAAGGCAATCGATATGCCCTAATCAGTATTTGGGCACCTTTTCCAGCATTTCGATTCCTGTAATAGGCCTGATAAAGGGCCCTCAAGGTTTGGCCCCCGTTCACGACCTGAGGATTCCTTAACACTAACCTTTGCAATTCCTCGTCGATGGTAACCTGATCTGCGAAAATCATCATTCCATTATGCTTATACCAAAACCAAGAGGGGGATTCCGTGAAGGACTTCTGTATTCCCTTGTTTATTCTGTTTGCTCCTAGAAATTCTCGAACGTTCTTTTGAAGGTATGCCTGCACATCTCTTTCTTCGTCAAACCACTTAAGGATTTCGTGGATGTTTGCTGTGCAGACAGTTGCATCTATGTCGCCCTCTGTGTATCTTAGAAATCTATTTCCCACAATCTGTATTTCCTTTCTGCCAGTGTAGGGGATAAACCCATGATTCACATCGTAAATGACACTATCTAGTTGACTGCTATCAACAGGGGAAAACGCGGTGTTTAGCTTCCATCTCTTTTCTGTGAAGAATTTTCTGATCCTTTTTTCTACTGAACCACTGTCGGTTTTCTTGATGCGGTCAGTAGTTAACCAAATGACTTCCAAGTTCGCGTTTAAGTCGTCATTCTGCTCCCGCAACTGATGAACGAACTCATCTGCCTTCCTATTGGGGTTATCATTGGAAACCGAGTTGAGTATCTTCCTTATGTCCTCCCACAGGTTTCCTTCTGCCGCGGCCTTTTGCTTTCCTACAAACTTTGTCTGAATAATGTAAAAAGTGTTGTCTTCCTTATAGTAAAAATCTATTCCTCCATCATCTTTACCATCGACATATTGCTCTTTGAAGTCTTCATCACTCACCTTGAATCTAGCCTTGGTAAAGTATCTGGTCAGTTCTCTAGTGGCTTCTTTATCACTCAAAGTCCTAAGATAATTTGTCAGCTCACCCGAATTGTTAATCTGTCGGTCCTCCATCTTTAATTCCCTCCCATGTAAAATATCTAGTATTTCAAAAATCTTTCTAGCTTGGGATGATTCTTCCCAAGGAAATCTACGGATCATCAAAAGAGTCTCTATAGGAAGATAAGTTGAACTTGAGACAATTAAGAAATACTAAAAGTGTACGAACGTTAGCATTGCACAAGAAAAGGCAGAATGTTCAAAAGTGTATACAATAATTAGCCCTCAGCATCCGGAATCGAATTTGTCGTAGGATATAGTGATAGTTACAACATCTGCAAATATGTCTAATATTCTGATTCATCTCCAAATATCTTGACATTTTATCAGAACCGGTAACGACTATCCTGCTTCCCTTAGATTGTCTACAACGATCTTGGGGTCGATTTTATAGCCGTCCTTATCCAATCTCTCAACTCCTCCCTCGAGTACCAATATTTTGAAAGTTTCGACTGACGCTTTACGTTTGGCTTGGGATTCTTTAGGAGGTATGCCGTCCTCCCATATGTCCTTGGCCATCTTCTCATAGCTCTTAATGTTCAGTCTCGAGTGATGTTTCAGTATGATGTCTTTGTGAATACGCCAACCTTTACCCTCTATCAGATTTCGGTTCTTTACAGTCTTCTTTTTTCTTCTTTCCTCCACCATGTATGAGATCTTAAGCGCATGCTCTGCTTCTTTTGGTCCGGCTCTCTCGAGTATTCGGCTCATCCATGACGGTCTATTAACATTGAATCTATCAATAGCCGTCGTATAGGGTTCTTCTTCGGGGTGATGTCTCGTATACGGCAGGAGTGAATAAATGGCGATCGTTTGCCCCTGTCTCAATGAAGATGCGAGCTCAATTATCTGTCTCCAATACTGAGGAGTGACGTTCACCAATGCAGCCATGTTCTCGTAGGTACTTCTATGTATGATCTTGACTGGAGACTCCCTTATTACTGAGTCGATAGAGCTAGGCTTGATAACGTTGAATATGGGCCATGTGCTTTCGTGGCGTACTTTCCAAACCTTGAATGCAAGAAATAGGTTCTCTGAAGACATTCCTCGTCTCGAGTTGCCGGCCTCAAATCCCTCGTTGAAATAGAGGATCTTCCTCCTGGAGTTCTGGGGCCAGTCGTCAGGGTTCTTGGGATCAAACTCGAAGTGTTCTGTCAGGGCATCGCTAAACTCAGTAAGCTCTTGGTCGTTTATCTCCGGGTGCATTTCAATGATAGTTTCTGTAATGGCGTCTGCGTCTCCGTAGACGTGCATTTCGCAACCCTCCTTAAACTCCTTAAGGTATCGCCAAAGCTCGAAACCTAACGACCAACCGGTATTGGTCTTCCCGGAACCCCAGTCTCCAAAGATTACGATAGGCGTAGGCTGCAACTTTATTATCTTCAGTACTCCGTTCGAATACGGGAGGAAAATGGAATAGTTGTACGAATCAGCAATGACTCCAGCCCGTCCGTCTTCGTCCAATATGAACCACTCTTTGAACTGACGGCTTAAGTTGTCTATGGCGTGCTCAAACAGATCCAGGCTGTTTGTCTTCAGTAATTTGTTTTTGAGTAGGTCGGTTTCCTCACTTCTCACGCGATCAAAGATTGCCGGGTCTCCAAACTGGCCAGGCCACAACATGCGTTGTTTGAATAGCCAATGCTCTTCGTCAGGGTTATAAAAACCTGCCTCACCTGACACTTTTCTTTTCGCCGTCCTTTATCTCGAGACTGCTCAACATTACTTGCTCAATAAGGCTAGTAATTCCGAGAACGAACTTATCCCAGTTCTCAGCTCTTCCCCACATCGAGAACTCGAGAGAAAACGTCATTGAGCTAGAATCGAGACTGATTGTTATGTCCTGGTATCGGTCCTTGATGGCACCGATAGTACCCTGTCTTACGACTTTACCTGATTCAAACTTGGGCCCAAAGTAGATTCTCTTATCGGAACGATCTCCTGGGTAGTAAGCGTCGCTGGTCAGTAGGTTTCCGGTACCCAGATATTCCATCGACGAGCGTTTGAGTCTAGAATATAGGGTCTCTCCTCCGTTCTGTCTGAGGATTAGCGGCCATGTGATTACTCCGTAATTTGTAACTAGCGTCAGGTTTGCGGACCCTTCAGGGAATTTGCTGTATTTTTCCTTGGTTACGATAACTTCCCCCGTCTCCTCATCAGCAAGGACAGACCACAGTTTACCGGTTCTGACTGAAATGAGAGGGAGTTCTTCATCTGACCGATTTTGCCCAGTGTCGTTTTCTGCAGAGGCCACAGCAACATCTGTCAGTTCCATAAGAGTTTGGTCTCCTTGCGCCTTCTGAGGTTCCTTAACCGATCTTATATGTTCCTCCAGTTCAGTCTTGAGTTCTGAGATTTCCCTTTGTGCATTCTCCATGCCCTCCTTGATGTTTTTGTTCAGCTCTTCTTTCAATTGGCCTATTGCTTTGACTACAGAGCCATAGTCTTGCCCCTCAATATGCAGCTTCTTTATTAGTTCCTCTCCGTGCTCTTCGTAGTATCTATAAGCGGCCTCCTCTAGCGCCTCAGAGTCGGTCTCTGCTTTCCTTTCGTACATTTCTATCATTTTGTCCTTCGGGTCACCCCTCTTTATTTCCTCAGTTATGGAACCTACAACCTTTCCTTTTACATCATTGAACACCGCCGGATCCATGACGTTCTCTGGTTTTTCTATGCTCTCATCGGCAAATGCTTCGGCGACCCCTCTAAACATAACGAGCTTATCTAGATCCAGGCTTGTCACAAAATCTCCGAATCTGGGGCAAGCCTCCAGGAATTCATCATAACCAAGTTTATTCAGGGTCCTAATGAGAAGGGTATAGTTAACGTTCAGTTTCTTGTCGTAGCCAGTGTCAGGTATGCCGTCACTCGTAGACATCTTCTATGACCCTTTTACTTGAGGACCTTCTGACAAAGTAGTAGATAGTTCCAAGTAGAAACACTATTATCATCACGTCCCCTATCACGTTTTCAAACCACACTGACCCGTAGGGATTTGGCACGTTCCCGAACGTATAGGTGAGGGGAGGGCCCGAAAAAATGTCCTGCTGGATGTTTACCCCTGCTGAGTTGAGCCATCCCCATTTGTCCATTACATTGACTACGACCGTTTCTCCCTCATTGGAAGGCGTGAAAGTCATATTCGTTGTGTTGAACACGCCAACGGTCTGGGAGCTTCCTCCGGGGAACTGGTAAGAAATTGTGACCTGAAAGGGGTAGGATTGGTTGGCTTTACCCGTTGTGTTGAGCATATCTGAATGAAAAATGAACTCTCCGTTGCTGAGGAAGAGTGCGGTATACGGAACCGGGGGAGGGGAGACGAGGAAATTCGTGGTAATAGGACTGCAGTTCTCCCCGTTAGTTGTGAAATACACCTGAAGGGAGTAATAACCCTGCTCGATACCATTCAGGTAATAGGTCAGAATTTCGCCGTTAGGAGCGGTGATCGTTCCACTCTCTATCTTGGACCCGTTATTATCATAGATGGAAAGGTAGTATGTTAGGGCAGAACTCTGGGGAATGTTCTCTATTGCAAAGATCCCCTCGATTTGGACATAAATGCTCGTGTTCTCTATGTACATAGGTGCCACGTTTACCCTCAAGACATTTTCCTGGCTCTGTGCAGGTACGGAACTAAGAGAGAATATTCCAATAATGGCCATTATTGCAATTAAGGAGATTGCTCTATTTCTTGCCTTTCGAAGATTCATCGCTGGTTCCACCTCTCGTCAACCTAAGGGTATCCTGTATCAACTCGATGCTCGGTGCATATCTTATGCGCAGTTCCCGCTCTAGCTTCTGACTGTAAATCTTCAGGTCCCTGTTTTCCTTCTGGAGTGCAAGTATCTCCCTGACCTCGCCGGTACCAAGACCCTCAACCACGATCAAGCTAGGTCTTCTCCCCGGCTCTATAATGAGGTCACTTGCCTCAATGTAGTAGGACAGTCCCTTCTTCCTGACGTAGGCTTTGTAAACGGTGACTGGCTGCTTGCCTAGGTTCCGGATCAGATAGAAGGAAATCAGTCCTCTATCGGGTCCCCTGACCTTGTAGTACCAGTGGTTCTTTCCTTCAAACACCAGAACTGGTTTCCAAAGGGTACCAGGACCCCAGGCCAACAGGAGAATAATCAACCCAATCCATAAGGGCAGAAAGGTCATCCTTTGCCAGAGGAAGCCGGATATCAGCAGTTCCCCGTAATAGAATGCTCCCGGTACTATCGTTGGATAAAGGAAAGCGACGTTGAGGACGAGGATAACTATAACCGCAAATACGAAAATTGCAAGCCAGTTGATCTCCTTGTAGTATTCCCCTTCGGGACTCGCTCCCATGTCCACTGATCGCCGTTCCAACCTGTTCTTCCTCAGGTCCCTGTTCCTCCTGTGGCTCTGCGAATATCTTATTCTCCAGAAAAAGAAAACAACTGCAGCAATCACAGCTGCAACCAACACCAAGAGTTCCATATTCACTTCAGATCACCTTCAGCCGAAAGAGGACGGAAGCTACAGAAACCAGAACAAGGGAAACTGAGGTCCAGAATACTACATGAGAAGTTTTGTCCATTAGCAGACGTTCTTTGACTTTTTTGGGCCTCTCGTCGCCCAAGTAATAAATCAAGGTCTCGCAGTCCTTCTCTATCTCCTTAAGAGTTTTGTTCAAGACCAGATCCTGTGCAAGTTGAATCTCGATTCCCAGGAGCTTTGCTATCTCCCCTATCCAAATATCCCTGTTGTCCCGGATTCTCTTGTATTCATCAGCGTGAGCCTTCAGGGTAGTCTCACGCTGCCTCTCTATCGATAACTCGTCGTTTTCCTGAAAAATGTCAGTGGAATTCACGCCTCGCCCTTCTCAAGTTTGCTGAAATCTATCGACTCGTCAGCCCATCTTACTGCATCCTGCCAGCTTCTCTCGGTCGTTCCCACCCTTGTGACTCCGTCGCCCCGCTCAGACGCTGCCTCCCTCAGGTGTGATTTTTCCTCCTTCAGAAGATCCGGGTTCACGTGGACGAAATAGATGTCGTGATAGCTTCTAGGACCTTTTTCAACGTTGAATCCTATTGACATGACGTATCTGTCCTTATCAAAGAAGTCAGCAATCTCCCCTCCGGGGTTCACCCTGATCTTGGCGTTGAGGGGGATCTTCAGGCCGTCCTTCGTCTTGGCCCTGTCCCTGACCCTTCCGATCTCCCTGACCAGCCGGTTGTAGTTCTCCCTGTTGTGGGCCCGTTCCTGTTCTTGTTTCGTTTTCGACACTTTCGATTTTGGTCTCTTCCTCAGTTCCTCAAGAAATTTCTCCCAGGATTCTGTGTCTCCAATGTCTTGATAGCCCTCCCTGTAGCGCTTAAGGTCTTCCTCCGTCACAGCATCTGGATGTTTCTTTCTCCACTCGTCTGCCTTTGATGTGAACTCTGCATAGTCCCCTCCACTTCCCAACGGCTTGTGTTCAGGAAGCTCGGATCCAGGTTTCTCAATCTTCCCTGGTTCCACTTTCTGTCTGCTCTCCTTGGGCACTTCTGGAGTTTTGTATGTCGCTTCTACTATTTCCTTAGGCCGGGACCGAGAATGCGTTATGCTCAGGATTCTTCCCCCCTTCAAGATGGATTCGTAAGGTGCGTAGAGCCTCAGTCTCCTGTTTGTCTCTATCAGCCTTGTCCTTTTCCCCTTATCCCTCAGTCTCTTGACATCTTTCTCTGCCTTCCTCCTGGATTCACCATAGGGTCTGCGTTTGTTGATCGGATAGACCTTCCTTCTCTCGCCTCTCCCCTTGCTTCTAAATTCTGTCATGGTGTCGCCTCCAGCCCATCGACAAGGCGTTTGTACCTGTCCGGGACATTGTACTTTATCTCCTCTTTCAGCTTCTTCTCGTCGTTCGCATACATGCCCCAGAGCGAGTCCTTGACTTCCCCTCTATCTTTGATGACGAAACCGTAAATCTCTCCCATCAGGTACTGATTGTAGGTCTTGATCTCCTCCTCTAGGACTTTCCTCGCTTTGCTGACTGTTTGTGGGTCTACCTGGCCGTACTCTTTCTCGATCTGCTGTATAGTCGCGTAGATATAACCGGTGGCGCTGTCATCCCCTGTCTCGCTTATCTTGGCGCCCCATCCACCGTAATCGTGGAACGCGACGGGGATTTCCACCGCAATGTCCTTGCCGTCGAAGTACCCGCTTTCGGGACTCGTTGCTTCCTTGAAGTCTTCCTTGCTTGCATATGGATTTTTGTCTCCGAGGTTGTACTCGCGGTTCCATATCAGCATCGTGCCTAGGTTGTCCCATTCCCTGGGACTTTCTGGCGAGACGTCCCTGTATACCTTCAGGGACAAGTTGCCCTGCCTTGCAACGTAAACCGGCCCCCTTCCCAAGATCTTGTCTCTCTGGTCTTCCAACTCTTCTATCCTGTCCAGCGCTTGCGTGTATACTTTGTACGAAACCAGCTTCCCCTTGCCTTTCCCGCTAAGTGTCTTTCCCATGAGAGGGTAGACCTTCCTGTCCCTGCCTTTTCCTTTGCTCCTAAAATCCGTCATTTCATCCTCTCCTTTGTTATCTTCACTTCTCCATATGCGATGTTTTCTAGAGCACGGGCTTCCGCATCCTTCGCTTGGCTGAGCGTGAGATTGGAATCTAGAACTGTCCTGACTCCGTCCCGTTCATAGATCACCTGATATCTGCCCTTCTGCCTGTGGGCCCTAGATATGAACCGGTCGTAGTCTCCCTCGGTGACTGCCGATTCAGCAAGACCCCTCCATCCCCTCCTGATCTTGGATTCGATAGCCTTCCTCACGTCCATTTCGGATGCGTTGTCACTCTCGTAGCTCCCAATACTGAACAGTGCTATCTCCCTTCCTTCAGTATCGTAAGCGTGGATGTAGTGGCCGCCAAACCAGGCCCAATAGGCCCTCGTTACTGGATCCCTTTGCGCAATCTTGGCGCCTTTGATCTCACTCCTCAGGTTTGACGTCAGCCTGGAATTGGAAGGGGTTTTTCCGAGCATTCTCCCTTGTGAAATAGGGAACACTTTTCTTCCCTGGCCCTTCCCCCTGGTCCTGAAGTCCGTCATTTCGTATCCCTCGTCCTGGGACTCTTGCCCTTGAATCCCCAGCTGTCGAAGTTCTCTTTATTCCGCCTGTTTCGTCTCTGCCTTGGCGATATGTTTTCCCATCTCCTTTCCCCGATCTCTGCATTCCTGTGCCATTCCTTTCTGTCCTTCTTTGTGATCTTCCTGCGTTTCCCATTGATGGGGACGACGTATTTGCTTCCATTCTTGAAAACTGTTCTAAATTCCATTTTTTTCACCTCCTCTCTCGACATCCGTCCTGTTCTTCGTGATCCAACTGCCTATACCAGAAATAACCCACCTTGGGCCTAGTTTAGTTGGAACTATTGACCCGTTAACCTGGTACTTGCTCCCGTCCGGGGTCCTGGCCACTAAATCAAAATCTCCGCCCCGTCTATAGAACGCTGCTTCGCTGATAGAGCGTCCTTTAATATCGTAGTAGAACCATTCCTCTTTGGTTTCCTTATAAGCTGACCTCAATTCCTTTTCAACGGCGTGTCTCCTTACGGCCTCGAGGCCCATAGCCGGACTCATACACAATCCGGTATATTCCTGGTCTCCCTCCTCCATGCCGCTTTTTGCCGGAGGGCTAACTTTTAGTGTAGCCTGGGCTACGTTATTATACCCGTATGGGTCCCGTCTTCTATGTCCCGCATTGCCGATTGGAATGTGCCTGTTCTTTCCATTTCTGTCCTTCTTTGTAATGAATCTAGCCGTCTACTATCACCTCCGGGTTTTGCCGGTGGCAAGATCTGAAGACCAAGTCCCTGTCAAGGAGTTTCCAGGTAAACCAGGCAGTCAGGAACCAGCTTCCGCTGTCCCTTCCGTCGGGAGTCATGAAATTGACTCTCCTGTCTGGGATCAATAGAGAAACACCGTGGGAAGCAAACAGGGTCTGTCTCCTTTTTCCCTCCAGTGTCGTCAAAGGGAGCAGAAACGCAAACGGTTTTCCCAGGGAATACGCTCTCTCCAGAAACTCATCCTTGAGGGAATACGGCGGGTTAGTGATGATGACGTCGAATTCCTCTGGCTGGAATTTCAAGAAGTCATAGCCTTCGTTGATGTCGCTCGCAACCACCCTGAATCCCTTATCTTCCAGGGCCCTTCTCAGGTATCCTTCCCCGCTCGCCGGTTCCCAGACAGTCCAGTCCTGGTCCAGGTAGGGAAAGAGGATGGAGAGAGCTGACGGGGGCGTCTGGTAATCGTCAAGTCCTCCCTGTTTCTGGGCCACCAGGGTCTTCACAAAATCACCCCGATGAATTTTTTCAGCGAGGAGATGATGTTGCTCAGGTTGAATCCGAAGTGGACCAGTATCAGGATGAAGATCAAGACGACAACTAGGGCTGCAACACCGTCCAGGACCGCCCCTCCGTCCTCCCTGAAACTGGATAGTATTATTTTCCTGGTCCATGGCCCGAATGCCCCCTTCATAGTATTCCTCCCCAACTTGTCACGGCTGAGAACAGCAGAGACCAGTTCACGAATGACAGGATTATGAGCGCGAAGGCTGCAACGTAATGTGTCGGAATGTAGAAACCGCTATTTCCAAGGCCTCTTTCCGCCTTCCTGACCATCTGTGCTTCTATCCCTGACCTGTGGATTGACCATAGCAGAATGCCAACTCCTGCTACCAGGAACAGTGCATTGATCGGTGAAATGAAGGGCTCGACAAACCAGGAGACCTTGTCTTGAAACAGGTTCCCTCCCGTGCCGTTCTGATAGATGTTGGATTTCACGACCGAGGAAGCGTAGCTGTTGTTCCACAGGTTGTAGGAGTTATGGCTTATTACCTCGACGTTCAGTTCTCCGTAGAATATATTTGAAAATGAGGGGAGCGAAAGATTTGTTCCCCTCGTCACGTTGTAGGGGGCAAAGTAATACAGCACGTTTTCATAGGAGGGATTGGGAACCGTATAGGGGTCGTTGCCGTACCATACGGATATCTCAAGGTCAATCCATGAACTCTTGTTGTCCCTGGCAGTTATCGATATTTCCTCGTTTCCCCCCTGGGATGAGGGTTTGATGTAAATGTTGATAATCGGAAGCTTGTCCCCCGAAGTAACCGAGGTTGCGTTATTGTAGACAATGAAGCTGGTGCCGTAGTCAGTAATGCCTTCGTGGAACCTCCATCCGTAAACTCCGGATGGTGATGATGCAGAGAAATTGTATTCAAGGCCGGCTGTACCTCCGGTCTCCTTGTA
Organism: Thermoplasmata archaeon; assembly: GCA_021787125.1. Taxonomy (GTDB): domain Archaea; phylum Thermoplasmatota; class Thermoplasmata; order Thermoplasmatales. The sequence continues at coordinate 41,801 of JAJYMI010000076.1, forward strand.
AGAGAAATTATAGTACGACAAGATCTGGACGTTGCTCGACGCGTTATCCGAAGGGTTGTTGTTAAGGTAATGGACAAACGAAGCGTTCCATTCTCCTGCGCTGAAGGACCAGTTCAGGAATGCGTGTGTGTCAACACCCAGGGAATCTACCACAGAAGTTGGTTTTCCCGAGACATGAGAATTGAGAGCACCGAATTCCCCCTCTCCCAGGTAGATGGATTCATACCCCTCGAACTGGCCTATCATATTGTATTCCGCCGTCTGGAATACTATGTAGAAGGGCCCCGAATTTGCTGAAGTTGGAATGAAGACGGGTACAGTATAGCTCTTTATGCTGGTAGAGGTGGATACATTCTGCTCCAGGGTCGTGCCGTTCTGGACGTAGAATATTCTAATGGGATGTCCTGACAGGTAGCTTATCGCGCCCGAACCAATCCCGGTGCCCAGAGAAGTGCCCGAGGGAGCTCCCAGTCTTGTTGCGCCATCTCCGGGAATTGGAAGCAACCATGCCAGTCCGGGATAGCTCTCAACGGCGGACCAGTTGATGGAGAACTGGACAGTTATTCCCTGTACCACCTCCTGCCCGTTCTGGTAGAAATCTCCGTACAGGAACTGGTATGGATAATCCACTGCCCCAACCTGGTATGCCTGGTTTATTCCCCAGGACGCGGAAAACCATTTGCCTATTCCAGAAGGAGATCCTCCCCAGCTTGTTGCCTGGGGATCGGGCTCGAATGTGCCCATCTCAATGCTCGGAGGAGCGAAAGCGAGAGCAGTCAAGGGCATTGCCGAAAGTGCAATCACAACGGCAAGAATTATTGGCACAAGCTTTGCCTTCACTGCTTCCTCCTCCCCCTGTTTTCCGGGTTTACGAAATAGGAGAGTGCCCATCCCGCAAGGAGGAATATCATGGAGATGAGAACGAATAGGGGCCAGTTCTGCTGGACGTAGGTTACCACCGTATTGTTGTTGTATATTGTCGTGCCTGTTCCGGTGGTTATATTCTCGAACGGCACCGATATGGTGACGTTCCTGCCGTTGACCGTCAGGGTCCCGGAGGACAGGCCTGTGTAATATCCTGCGGACTCTATGGTGAAGAAGGACGTGCAGTTTGCGAAATGGAAACTTACGCTCCGGGAAGTGGAGTTTACTGCAAGCTCTCCGCTGATGTTGACCCACCACTTTGCTCCATCCGGAAGTCCATTTTCAGTGAATGTTACAAGATAGGTGACCAGTGAATATGGCACATCCTCTGATACGGGTGAACCATCCACCTTGAAGGAACCTGAACTTGCAGGGGTGGAATAAAGCTTGTTGGGAGTGGAGATGGATATTGAGTAAGTGCCGTTTGGCAGGGACAAGGCGATCACCGAAGAACTGGATGACGCCGGTGTCTGTCCGGACACGTTTACGTACCATCTAGTCCCCCCGGGTAACCCCGACTCGGTAAACGTGACCGGGTAGGTAATCTCCGAGAAACTGACCGATTGCGAGGTTGCAATGCCCCTGATCATAAAAGATCCTGAATCGTTTGAGGGCCTGTCCACCTTATAGTTGGTCGCTATCGAATAGGCATATGTGCCGTTTGGCTCAGAGAAAGTCAATGAGTTTACCTCATAGGGTTCATGGAACGACTGCCCGGTTGTGGAGACATTCACGAACCAGTCGCCGGACGAGAGCCCCGATTCGTTGAATGTCACGGAATAGGTGACCTCGGAAAAGGTGACGGAGTCTGAGTACGGTGAGCCATTCACGGTGAATGATCCTGAAGAAGTGGACGGGCTGTACTCCTTGTTTCCTGTAGCAATCGAATACGAGTAACTTGAATTTGGAAACTGGGATGATATGGTCGATGTTGCTGAAGACAAAGAGCTCTGACCGGAGACGTTCAAATACCATTCTGTTCCAGAAGGCAGCCCCGATTCCGTGAACGTGACCGAGTATGTCACCAGCGAGAATGAGATCGATTCCGGAACGGATGAACCGCTGACTGTCAGGGTGCCGGACGAGGGAGAAGGAGAATATTGTTTGTCGACAGTCTGGACTGAATAGGGATATGACCCATTCTGTAGTGGTACTGTGTAGGACGGGGAAGTCAGGGCTCCCGATGAAGGCTGGCCTGTGATGTTGACATACCATTTCGTTCCTGTGGGAAGGCCTGACTCAGTAAACGTGGCAGAATAAGTCGGGATGGAGACAACTACACTGTAATGGATTGTGTAAGAGGCAACGTTGTTGTTTGCAAAATCAGCATCGAACGTTATGGACGAAACGGTTGACGACCCGGTAAATACCCCGGACGTCTGCACGTTCTGGCTGAGAGAGTTGTAGGATGCATTTGTTGTCTTCTGTGCCGTCCAGTTAAGGGTGAACCCGCTCGAACCTGATACCGATGGAATGGTAAACGATGACGAAACGGATTTGTAATTGTAGGTCCAGCCCCAGTCGAGACCCTGCACCGAATGTATTGCCGGCTGAGATGCCACCTCAGTGATGGTGTCCGTATATGCTACAGTGGTGCCTGCATAATTCCCGTTTATCGTGTAGAAATAATATCCAGATAGGGGAGAACAGGTTATGTTCAGAAGCGTCACAACGGATCCGGAGGGAACGTTCCAAAAGGGATCGAACAGGACGTAGGAACTGCTGGAGGTCTCGTAATTGATAGTGGCGGACCAGGAGTAAATGACCCCGTTTGCAGTAATGTTGGCCCAGACGGTGCCAATGTTGTAGTTCCCTCCTCCCTCGCTCTCTATAGGTATGAACAGTTCCCCGGAGCTATGGAAGTTCACTGTTCCGTTGTAGGTATACTCCGGGAAACCGACAGCCCCTCCCAGTGACAGGGGATAGCTCAGCCTGTAATATTCCGAACCGGAGGTATCCCATGATTTGGCTTGTGCTCCGGAAATGGTCTGATTCCACGACGAAGATGTGGAATTGTTTGTTGCCCACATTTTCAACGTTACAGTCTGTGGAACCGGCCATGCCGTGGCATCGACCGTCGGCGGTATCAACGAGATGGAGGACACAAGGAGCAGAGCAACGAGTATGATGGCTTTGTCCTTTGATTTCATACCCACTTTCCATCCTCCTTCAGGCTGATGTGGTATCCTGCAGAATATGTGACCGCGAATGCAAATATCAAAAACAAAGCAACGTACCAGGCCCATGCCCCAATCGGGGAAATCTTGGCAGCCTGGAAACCATCCGATCCCGAAAGGAAAGGAGCACCATCTATCAAATTCCTGAATCCAAGCACTGTTGCTGCTATGTTGGTATAGAGCGGCTCTGGGTAGAAGAGCAGGATCAATATGGATACCGAGACGAAAAGAGTACCCGAGCTGAGGACAAAGAACATCTGCCAAGGCACGAGGCTTCCCGTGATGTTGGTGGCTCCCCAGAACCATGAAATGGTGGAATGAATTACTGTTCCTCCGAAAATTGCGGTTGAAACGATTATTCCTATCTCGTGGATCGCACTGGTGACTATGGTAAAAGTCAGGAACGCCAGAACTGCAATCAGCAGCATTTCCAAAAGGGGCATATCGCCCAGATTCTGGCGGGACCTGAGCTCGGATGATCTCATTTCTTGTGCCCCCTTTGAACTTTGTTAGACTTTGAAATTCCGCTCTGCCAAGCAATAGCAGCGCCGATGATTATTACCACACCCAATCCGCCGATCAAGAATCCATTGTAACCCTGCTTGAACCAGTTGGTGACGACCTCCCATCCGCTGCTGTTCGTATTGTTGACAATCTTTGGCACCTGGTAGGTGAAGTTGGAGGAGAACAATGGCTCCAGGGCGTTCCTTGATTTGTTATACGTGCCTACCTGGAGCGTGTAAGAGCCCTTGTTGAGATTTCCTATCAGGAAGGTAAAGTAGTCCCTCGTTGCTCCTTTAGATGAATAAGGTGTACCAGTGACATAGCCTATCTCAATAAGCTGGCCATTGTTGTTATTGGCCGAGCTAACCTGGATGACATTGACTGGAGAGTACGAAATGTTACTATTGTCCACAACCGAGACGTTGAAGGAGACGTTGTAGTTGCCGTTCAGTTCCTTCAGGTAGGAGTAGGAATACTTCAGGGTGATCTTGCTAGGACCGTTCAATGTATACTGTGCGCTGAACGATGACTGGACCGTACCCCCGTAGACTACTGAGAATTTGAAGGTGTACTGGGCCGAAGAAAAATCGTTGATGTTCAGCGGGTACGAAAGCACCTGGGACCCGTTCGTCAAAGTGGTTGAGTTCATGGAGATTTGTGTGGACTCTCCGAACGCGCTTGAATAGGTAAGCTGGCCTGAGTATGTCACGTTTCCCTTAAGGAACAGCCTGATGGACACGCTCGAGGATATCACCGATCCAGTTGGCGGACTTATGGAGTAATAAGAAGGAACGTAGGAAAAAGTTCCATTGACGCTTCCAAGCTTGACTGCAACGGTGGTGTTGTAAAACTGGGACTGCAGGTCATCGCCAAATAACCTGAATGAGAGGGAGTACGTCATGTTACTCTTCGGAACCTGGAGACTGAAATTCCAGACAACCGGGCTGAAGGAAAAGGTGTTGGAATATCCAGGGAAGGATGCAATAATGTTCAGCATACTCCAGTCTGAGGGAGGGTACCCCGAGGGTGGGGATACAGATCCGTTTATGTAGAAATTCTGGGAGGAGGAAATAACAACGAATGGAGGGCCGGCGATTTTCAAACTGGAGACGAAGGATATGGACTGGTATATTGTGGAGGGTGAGGAAGAATTTACCAGCAGTGCTCCGTTGACTGCAGAATACCCGGATGCAGTTGCTACAAACGGATACGTACCTGCAGTGATGGAGCCAAAGGTTATCGACTCACCGGTTGAAGTTTGATTTTGACCAGAAAATGATACGCCCCATAAAGTTCCGGAGGCTAGGCCTGATTCCGTGAATACTACACTGTAAGTCTTTGTTGTGAATGATATAGCGACTGCCTGGTTTCCTCCGTCGACCGTAACCTTTCCGTTGTTCGGAGAAGATACGTACGTCAAACCACTGTATTGGATATTTGCAATGGTGAAATAGTAGGTGCCGTTTGGTTCCGTGAATTGAACGGAAGGATTTCCCGAGGCAACGGCTCCTATAGATACCGTGAAGGTGATCCCCGAGGGCAGTCCCGTTTCGCCGAATGTGATTGTATAATCCTTGGTGGGTGTGATGAATTGAATGTCTTGGGTTACTGCCGCTGAGCCAACCGTCAAGGATCCCGAAGGAGGTGATACGGAGTAAGGTGATGGAACGTAGATTGAATAGGAGTACGTTCCCGCAGTTTCGCTGAAAACTATGTCGGGATCCTGGCCGTTGAGATTTGTGTTATACTGCCACAGGCCATTGAGGCCCACTCCCCAAGTGACTCCTGAAGGGATTCCCTGAGGTACAAAGGTTACCGCGTAGCTGGAAGAAGTGGAGGAAGGGAAAAGGACGTTGATGGTGACGTTACCGGAAAGGCTCAGGATTCCCTCACTGGGTGAAGCGGTCAGTCCCGATGAGTCTGTTATCCAGTAGTAGATCACGTTTCCCAATGCGGCTGACAGATTGATGTACGAATTTGTAGACGAAAGGGTGGAGTTAGCTCCAGTATAGCCGTTCAATACCGTGTGGTAAACGACCGACCATGAGCTGGCAGAAGGCAATCCGCTCTCAACAAAGTGAATTGTGCCGTCAGAGGGAGGAGTGCTAGCCCCTTCCTCAAGCACATAGATGGTAGCCTGGAGGGATGAGGAGGTAACGTTCTGCGTTGCGGTGAATACGGTTCCGGCGTACTGGTTGTTCGTGGACAGTGCGTAAACGTAGTTGTTGGATGATTCGGCGAGAACTCCGTTGGAAGTAGTAGCTATCGAGGTGCTGGGAGATGTTGAGGTGAGGGAATAGAAAAGGTACATTATGTATTCGGACTGACCAGAGAACGAGAAGTTGAATGAGTCCTTGACGTAGTATCCCGTGCCTTTGGCGGTGCTCAGGGTCTGCCCGGCTGTAGACGTTATCTCTATCTCGCTGATTGACGTCGAGGGAGCCGTGAGGTTTGCAGTATATTGTATGAGTCCGTTTCCGGCAGGGATGTAGGCATCTCCCGAATACCCAGTTGAGAAGAGTTTTGAATAAGTGAAGACGTTGCCCTGTTCGATGTCCAGTGCCTGGCCCGATTGAGAGGAGGCAGATGCATTGGCAGCCAGTGTAAGGCCCATCAGCGAAGTGAAGATAAGCAGAATAGAAATGAGCAGGGGGAGGAATTTTCTCATTCTCAATCCCCCTACTTATAGTGTCCTTTTGGTTTCTTTACTGATTTTTTGTCCTCCGCCTCGTAAAGTAGAATCCCAATCAGGACAGCTATTACGATACCTGCAACAATGTAGTATCCATAAGCATGAATGAATGAAGTAATGGCCGGAGGAATTACAATCCCTCCCGATCCATTACCCGTAGTTGATTTCACGGTTGAAGCATAGACAATGGTTTCGACCACTGATGAGTAACCAAGGTTGACTGTGCCGGAAGACGGAGACGCCTTGTATCCAGATTCCGTTGCAACTGTGTAACTGAAGCTCCCGTTGTGTGCAGTGATCACCACCGATCCGTTCGTCGTTTGGTATATCTGATTGTTGACAGTTATGGTCCAGAGGGTATTGGAAGGAAGACCTGTTTCCTTGAAGGTAACCATGTAGAATACTTCCGTGAATCCGATGCTCAGTGAGACAGAATTGCCCGAGACGTTAAGATAGCCTGAGGAAGGGGTTGCGATCCAGTTTTGAGCAACGGACACGGAGAATTTGTAAGACCCATTGGCAATGAAGAATGTAATTGTATTCGAAGTCGATGAGTTCGAAGTTCCATTGTAAGCGACGGACCACTGAACGTACTTTGCAAGATTGGTGGAAGTGAAACTCACGAGATAGCCATACTTGAACGTGATGTTTTGAGTGATAGCCTTTCCGCTGACAACTATCGTGCCTGACGAAGGGGTTCCGTACCATTGTCCTGCGTCAGGAATCTTGAAGAAATAAGTTCCGTTCGTAAGGGGATACGATGCCGAAGCAGAGTTGTAAGTGGAAGCAACCCCGTTTAGCATGATGCTCCAAACGGTTCCCCCTGGCAGGTTTAGTTCATTAAACGTTACAGCGAAAGTTTTCCCTGTGGATGAGTACGTCAATGGGACAGTGACATTGCCACCGCTTATCACAATTGAACCAGACAATGGAGTGACTGAATATCCCGATATCCCAATTATGCTGTATGAGTAGGTCCCGTTCAGCTCATTGACGTCCAGGTATGATCCCGTTGAAGAGTATTCTGTTGAGCCTACCAGAACGCTCCAAGTTGTACCAGATGCGAGCCCAGTTTCCGTGAAGTTAAGAAGGAACTCCTCGTTGAATACCAACGAAGTTGGGTCCGTATAAGCCTCAGATATACCAATTATCTTTGACGACGGAGGAACCCAGACGAGGGCAGAATACTTGGCTCCAGATCCCTCAACTGCAGACGCATTGAGAACGTAGGTACCGTTGTAGAGACCAGAGACAACTATGTTTGTCCCAGCCGTAGCATGCCCTATTGCCGTTCTCGATGAATTCGCTAATCCAACGTAAGCAGTTGCTCCAGTTGGCAAACCTGTAGTAGAGAATGTTCCTGTAAAAGGTGGGGCCGCTGCATATGCTGATGTAACAAATACGCTTCCCAGCATTACCGATACAATCAGCAATGCTAGGACCAATTTTCCATTTTTTCCAATTTTTGGCATTCGAATGTGCTCCTAGGCTTTCGAGAGCACAGGAGATGAGCCTTCGGAGCGATAATCTCCCAGTGCTCCGAAAGCTTTGTACAGAATAATTATGCGTTACTAGGATATGATGACTGCGGTTCTTAGAGATATTTGAGCCTTCATTTCTTTTGGAAACTTAGTACGGAAAAAATTGAAAAAATCAGAATCAACAAATCAATAATTCCACCAAGTGGTCTGCATAAATCACAAATAGATTGTCTAAATCTCTATATAAATGATAGTACAAGAAGTTGCTTACGTGTTAAGCGGGATTGAGACATATAGCACGACTTCAAAGATTTAAAAGGGATTTTGTATGTCTGAACACATTTACCTTTATCGGGGAATTGCAGTTGAGGAGCGCGAAACTGACAAAGTTATAGAGGAAATAAGATCACAAGGAATTATTAATGGAAAAGGATCGTGGAATTTTGAATGTTGGAATTTAAGGAGAATGATTCCAAGTCTCATTGACAAAAAGGATCTAACCACGGACAATACCAGACACGGATTTCAAACGTTTCCGTGTAAGAACTTCGCAGATGAGTTAGGCGCTCAACACTACGCCCTAGTGCATAACCAAACCAGAGAAAAGAAAGTTGCTCTAATTGTAAAGGTAGCAATAGATGAATCTTGCTATTACTACATAGATGGACGAGACTTTCTTTATCCGATTTTTCAAATGTGGGACAAGAAAAATATTGCAAATCAAGAAGGAAAAGAAAAGGCATACAGCAAGCTGTTAGCAATTTTAAAGGAAGTATATGGATCTAAAATAGAAGAATACTTTCAAAGGGCTGCTAGCAGCGACCAGTCGGATTATAGGATAGCCATATGTGAGCTTGCTACACACGATTTTGAAATATCTCAATCTCACTCAAAAAACACTCATATCCTAGGGGGAAGATACTCGACAGTTTTTAGAAGTTCGTTCTTTGTTCAGTCACCTATCTCCCCTGACAGAATTGTCACTGTCGGCGTAATCAAGCAATTTTTATACCAATTTAAACCTGAGTTTGATGTCTATTCACTTTGAATTTAGGATTGATCTGCTCCCCCTAGAGTTTGTGACACTTTTCCTCATTTCTCTTTCATCTTCAGTTCTATGATGGTGCAGGTATATCAACTTACATTTGTAAGCAAATCTCTGGCAAATCATACTATCATATGTGAATAAACCTTATTTGTAAAAACGGGCTACTAAAATATGTCTGAAATTACCAACTACTTACTAGAATGGAAACACAAACTCGAGAATGCGGAAAGAGAGTACGAGATCAAAAGAAGAGTCGAAGAGGAACTGATGAAATCAAGTCCGAATGACACAGTCCACATTTACAAATATATATTGCTTTCAAACTATAATGTAGAGGCTTCAATAACTAAAAATTTAGTTGACGTAGTGTTAATGCAGCAAACCCTGATCGAATCCATCGAAAAGTCTTGTTGTCAAAAAATCTCTCTATCCGAAGACGAAGCTAAGTTTGTACAAAGCCTAAAAAGGACAATAGAAGAACAAGCTGAGAAGTTAGATGAAATGCAAGAATTGCCGGGTTACACATAATCTATTCCAAATCAATAATATTTATTATCAATTTTCAGGATTAGGAAAGTTTTTTTACTTTTCATTAACCAAACATTATAAATAGGTCTAAGAAACCCAATATGGAGGATTTCCTAAAACCTCCTAGTTTAAACATTTAGTTAGACCCTTTTAAGAATATCGGAGTTCTCATGGTCTTACGACCAGTTGACGACTTTTGTCTACCCTTTTACTCGTTAACCTAATCTCCCAAATAGTTAACCATCACTTAACTAATATACCAGTGCTTTATTCAGTATTAGTATGCCTCAACCAAATGAATATGTTTCCGTTGCAAGATATCTGGAAATTTTGTGGAAATGTTACCCTGGTGCTAAGACTAAAGTGGAACTATCCCGTGAAGCAGGAGTATCCAAGGCTGCAATCACCAAGGTCAAGGGTCGCCTTTTTGATCTTTGCGAAGTTGAAGCACTTGCAAAGAACGGTAAGTACAGGTTGAAAAGGGATTTAAAAACTATCAAAACGCTCTTTCTTGTTTCTATCTGGTCGGAGAAGTCATCAAATTTCCTGGAAAGTTCATATTTAAGATCCGTTGTGTCGGATCCAAATATAATTCGAAAAATTACAGAGGCAATACCGTCGTATTCAAGGTATTTCACCGAAGAAGACACTAATTTGATTATCAATTTTCTTCTACACATCGCTTCGTTTGCTTCTCAATTGATAAAAGGGGACGCGATTGATATACTTAAGGAACACATCGACGACGAGGAATATGTTGTCTCTTCTCTCCTGTCATCGGGCATGACAAATCTTATGATAGGTGAGCTTTCTCAGGGAAAAATTACTGAGTTTATTATTGAACTTGATCCTCAAACGCTCTTCTCCTTGAGGGACAAACTCTACTTCTTCGTAACTGACTTTTCTAGCGAGATTTTTCCCAAACTTGGCATACTCTCTAAGATTGAAAGTGAAAATGAGAAAGAAACCTATGTTTCTGTGTACCGGCACACGTTTGAATACTATTTCAAAGGGTTCCTAGAAAGCGCATCTAAGGTGATAGTGGATGCTTTAAAAGAAGTAGAGTCAAATAACGCACGTTTGGATGATATTTCTATAGGTCGCTTTTTCAATCCGCTTATGTCTTTGAACGACACAAATCAACTAAATCCTGTAAAGAATGTGACCCAAGATTTCACATCATCAAAAGGAAGATCCAAAGGCAAGAAGGAACTTGAAAATGATAAAGGGTCTTAGTTATGTCAAATCGATGAATGGCGGGGGCTCACGTTCTCAGCTCTTAGAATGTGATGATGGTCATTCTTACGTAGTTAAATTGATTGGAAATCAGCAGGGAAATCACATCTTGGCAAATGAAATGGCTTCTTACTATATCGCAAAGGAGCTAGATCTTCCTGTTCCTGAGGCAGTCATAATTGATATTCCACTAGAGTTAGTAACAGAAATAAACACCAAGACCAGGTTATCTCTTAGACCGGGGCCCGCATTTGGAAGCCATTGGCTGCATCAAGATCACAGGATCATCGTTCCAGGTAATAATTCTGATTTGGTTAAACAGACTGAAAACAAATCAAAATGGCTTGGTGTCGTGGTCTTCGATACTTTGATTCAGAATGATGACAGAAAGGGGGAACACATATTGATAGGAATTGCCAGTGATCAATCTTCACAATTCTATGTGATAGATCATGGCCATACCTTAGGTACGTTACAAAAATGGGGCTCGTTGAATATAAATTCTCTTAGAATAAGGAATATCTACCCTGATATTCAATATGATGGGAGAGACAAAACATTCTACAGAGCTAAGCTAGAGCGCTTCAATCTCGAAGAACTAATGAAGAAAATTGAACGACTGCCGCTAAATGAATGGGAAGTTCAGGGACAAGAGGTAGAGCTTCTCGGAAGATATATGAAAGCGGCAATTCCAAGGACTATCGAACTACTTTTAAGTACGTGAATTCGTTATTTGTTTTGACGAGAAGAATGAAGGGTATTTATTCCGTTATAAATTTTGTCGATGATCCTGTTTCCAACAAGGGGAAACCGATAGGTGTAATTATTTTAACCTCTAAGCCAACCGCAAGAGTCAAGGTACGAAGGAAAGTGGGCGGTAAGAAGAAAATAGAGAGTAAGCTGATATTAAGTGCAGCAAGATCGATTGCAAGAGATGTGAAGAGGGAATCTAACGAAAAAGGATTTAATGGAGCACACAAAAAACTACTGACTCTGGATCACGACTTAAAGAACTCCATTCAATTAGGTTCTATTAAAGAACTGAAAATAAAAGATGAGAACGCCTTTGAAAAGAAGCTAATCAGAGAATTTGATACGAATATACTAGCATAAAATTCAAAATTTTTCTGGAGTTTCTATGCCTTCTGGGCATACCAAAAGGTTTAATGCGTTTCCAAAATAAGATTACTCATTAAATCGAGTTAGACTAAGTCCGTTTAGGTACTATCTGTTTTATAATCTCGTCTGCGGCTTTCGTGCATGAGAACAGAGTTGAAAGTCCTTAAAAGAACTTTATGATTCTCTTTCATACATAATGCCATGACCTCCCTTCATTTTCCTTGCTCTGATGTAACCCCTTTCTTCCATCGCGACCAAAGCAAATCCTATTCTTCTTCCCATTATCCTAATCAAGTCTCCGTCTTCGTCAATAATGAGATCAAACATCTTCTGAATTTGAATCCTGATGTTCTTTGAATAAAAGCATTTGTAAGGGTACTGTGAAACTGCTTTCTCTACGTGAGCCTGACTTAATTGGGAGAGTAACACAACCTCCTTATTCTTTACATTAGCATCTCCAGAAATCATTTCATACCCCTCATTATCAAGGCCAAAGTTCTCAGCAGATTCCAGTTCATCGGCAGTAACCTGACTTTCTCTCTTCCCTTGTTTGAAGGGTTCCTTCTGTCGTTAACGGTTCCATTTTTTATTAAGTCTACCAAAATGCCTACATCTCTAACGTGCTTAATGTCAGATTTCCCGTTTTCTAACAGGTATTCTTCTGCCCTCGCTAATAGGTCGTTAGGGTTTTCGCTGGTTGTATTCCAATATCTTTTTTCCAGTTTCCTGGCTTCATTATCTAATCTGATTTCATCCGGAGTCTTAAGATAGGGTTCGAGAGTGGATTGAGTCATTTCCTCTTGCCTCCGTCTGTTAGGACTCTCATCTCCCTTTCTTCCCGTTCCTTCTGGATATCTAACATGAATTTCTCGAGATCTTTCTTGTTCTGCTCGTCCTGTAACCTTTGATATTCCGTGTTGACGATATTTGTGCTACTCATGCCGGAAATCTCTCCATCGCTCAGGACTAGATATATCCCTTTTTTGCTGTCATTGCATTCAGGGCAACCGTTTTCGAGTGCATCATAAAGGTGTCCCTCTCCGCACATTCTCAGTGAGCCTGATAGCGAGTCGAGGTAAGACTGGAACTCTTTCTTTTCTCTTGACCCCCTTCCGACATACTTGATCCAGGGTGAGATCTCAAAGAATCTGTCTACGAGTTCCTTGACGAACTTCTCATACCACATCATGTCGTCAGGATCGTTGTAGTCGTGTTCATGCGGAGCGTATTTCTTTCTCAGAAGAATGGACCACGTTCCAAGCTTCCCCATAGTTTCAACTCCGAATGCTCTCTTTACAGCCTCCGCCTTCCCAAGCATGTCGCCTTTTAGTAGCTGTCTAAAAACGACCCATCTTGCATACTTGTCCTTTAGGTCAACTTCTTTCTTGATCTGCACCAGCCTTTCTTCTTCCCGCTCCGTGTCCTCTAATTTTCTCTTGAGGTCTATTAGCTGGCCCTGAATCTTTGATAGCTCCCCCTCCTTCCTGAAGATCTCTTGTTTGATTTCCTCCTTCTGTTTCAACGGAGATCCCCAGGTTGCAATGAATACGCTTTCCATGAATGACGTTACGTCCACACCCTCCGGGACCAGGTTCTTGATCCATTCTTTAGGAGTAAGATGCATTGATCCCCTTGCATCTTTCCATTCTTTCCTCCTCTTGATCTTCTCTGACATCTCTCTACCCTTCCCTGACTGTCTCGTTGTCAACGTACGTACCGTACGTACGTAGAATTATTAGAAGAGAGAAATAGAGGCCATTTCTCGAGCTCCGGAAAATGTTACGAACGTGCATATCGAAAGAAGTCACGGCCGTAAAAATTCTAAATTGATCATGAAGTTCTTGAAACCTGAACCTCAGCACGCTATTCATCTCAGTGTCTCCACGAGTGAAAGTGTCTTAGGAACAGTGTCAAGAAATTCATGGGGCTCAAGATAATTCGGTAACGAGAGTATGTAAACTCCTAGGGATGTCTTTTCCCAACCATGCTCAACGATCCCTTTCTTGAATTGCACTAGGCAGACAAGTTTGGCTCTCTTGGCAGGATGATTGCTCAAGTAATCTCTGATTTGGTTGTAGCTAGGGTTGTTGATACTGACTGAACCTCGTCTTTCAATTCTTCCAATCTGCACATTGCACTTCTTGCAGATCAATCCTCTTAGTTCCCCGGATTTTGTGTCGTAGTCTGGAATGAGTTTCTCGGGAGAGCCACATATAGCACATTTCCCTTCCTGGAATGAGTAGAGCCACTGTCTTGCTTTTTCCGAAATAGAGCCTCCCTCAATATTTATCCTTTGGGGAGACTGTTTCATTCAAGTACCTCCAACAGCTCTCCCAGACTTTCCGGGACCTCCCGTAGGGGAAAGCTCTCTTCCCATTCCTGAAAGAGCTCTTTCAGGGCTTCCTGCGGCACCAGTCCAGCCTGAATTATTCTTCTTCTCCTAGCTTTCTTGCGGGATTCGAACCCATCAGTCCGTATCCCCCTCCCCGCGTTCCATTCGGTTCGATTATTTCTTGTTTCCATATCATTTCACCTTGCTTTTCAAAATCTTCCTGAAGAACGGCCGGAGCAGTCTGGCATTGTTTCTTGCCTCGACCTCCTCCGACAGTTTCACATAGGCCATTGTTGACTTCGGTTCTCTGTGACCCAAGTGGAATTGCACTCTCCAAAGGTCCGCGCGTAAACAAAACGTATATATCGATATCACCTGGATATCCCAATGACTGGGTTTCAAACCTCACACCTCAAGTGCCCGAAGTGCGGAGGGGATTTTGACCTAGTATGGCTTCCGGGGGATTACTTTCATCAGGCAGGGATCTTTTACTCAATAAAGTGCCCTGTCTGCAAGAAGCGCTCACAGTTCGATGTTTACGATACGATTGTTGATCCGAACACTCACCACTGTGAGATAACTTTGGGACCAGTGTAGGGATGCTGATGACAGGGAAGAGTACTTGACTTAAGAGAGACAACCCTTATGAAAGGAACATCAATCTGTAATGGGTGAGCCGAAGCACATGCGCAGAGTACTTCTTGCCGTTGGTGTAGCAGCACTCGTTCTCGGCATATCACTGGTTTCAATATCACTCTACGACGCAGGAGAGAACAACGTTATGTTCTACTCCCAGACAATGCATCTCGGGAGTGATGGAGAGTACTATTCTGACCTGCTGAATATGACGGAAGCTCACCAGCTCGCCTTCAGTCCCGGTCCCGGCACCACGACTGTATACATCGTGCAGTCACGAGATCTCCCCCTTATCAATCAGAGCAATGCAATGAATTACTCCTACGCTTCTATGACTGGGACACCCGGAGGAACGGATGGCATGAGCCTTTCTGGCGAGTACTACATAGTCGTCTTCAGTACATCCGTTCCACCTATCAGCTACTATGTCCTCGGAGGCCCTTCTTTTCAAGTGATTGAAGTGTTCCTTTCCATTGGGGCAATGCTGACGCCGATTGGTGCTGTCACAACAATCCTCGGTACTTTTTTGACGCCCGTTGTGACGAGAGATGGAGAACAGGGCAGCCACACTTCCGTCTACAGTAGATACAGATGGCTCGCATTTTCCACTCTCTACATAGTCGCAGCCTGCTACTCGTTCAACGTTGTCTGGGACTTCATTCTGGGCACTGAGCCCTTTTTTACCACTTCTGGGTGGTTTGAATATCTCCTCGTAATTCCCATTAGTGGTCTTGTCTTTCTTCTTCCTGTAGCGTGGTCGTTGATGAACGTGATGCATGACGCCGCCTGGATGATTGTTCCGTTGCTCCTTGCCTCTGGTCTGGTCCTCATGTACGAGGATCTGTTTCTGTTCCCTGCCCTTATCACGAGCTTCTTGACATGGGGGATACTTATCTCAGAATACGGAGAATACAAGAAAGGGAAGAAAGGTGGAACATCGTACACTGTCTGACCATATGGTCGAGCAAACAGGAGTGATTTGTAAAGACATTCACAGGAACATGCCACTATTTGAAAGTAAAGATATCGAAATCCTATATTCCTGCATACAATTTTTAGGCATAGACTGCTTTCATGATGGGCATGACGCAATGAATGTCTTCAATAAATCATTTTATCTTTCTTTTTCATGTAAACGAGACGATTAATCTTTCGAATATCCCACCTAACAAACCGCCTCGTTACCACAGGCGCAGGAGGACCTTAGTCGTTGCAATGGTTACGATAGTCGTCTCAGTGTTGGTCGTGACCGCAGGGGTCATCCTCTATTACAACCATTACCGTCCTACTCTTGTGATTACGAAAACCGCCGTGATTCTGAAAACGGGCACCAACATCACCCTCGGTAAGAGTGGCGTTGTGCGGTACTACATCACACTGAAGGGGGATTACATAATAAAGGGAGCCTGGCAGGCCTCGAGTCCGACCTGGATGATGTTCGGTCTGCTAGAAAATGAGTTGTGCACGGGGTGCGCTATTCTCGGAGTTGGTCCCAGTTCCCCTCCCGTTACGAAGGGCGAATTCAATCAAACGGAGTGGAGCGACAAATATGAACTGATAATGAGTGGTGCACCAGGTGAAAAAATAACAATAACAGAGGACTTTGAAGCGGTCAGCTACTCGCCCTCCCAGGTTGGATCGTTCTTGATACCCGGAGGAACCCACTTTTCCACTGAAAACAACTCTTCAGTCAAGGTCTATTCAATTTATCTCAACAGAAGTGCAATTTTTTCCGGAACCGTTAATTCGGGCACGAACTGGCAGATAATCTTGACTTCTGCGTTAAACAATCGACAGATGAATTTTTGGGCCGGGCCAGGCTCAAGCCATTTTGAACCGGGCTATCCCATCTATCCCCCAGGAAACTATACGCTGAGAATAGTTGGGAGCCTTGAAGTAACTCAATCGCTCGAGTTCGTCTACTATTTTGAGAACTCCACTTTTGGTACCTGGGTCAATCATTCCTGAATGGGCCAACGACAAGGCGTATATCCCGTTACTCAATGTATCGCCAACGCAGAGGGACTTTAGCTATGTCCGTTCAGATGGGAATGTGGGAGAGAAGGTGGGTGCGCTATCTGGTGGTCTATTCCATCGTGATTTCTGGATTCATAGGGCTGGGTCTGATAGTTTTTTACTTGTTCGCCAGTGGATTTGACTTTTTCAACTCACCCCTTCGCATGCCCATCGGTTTTTTCATAGGACTGCTGATAGTACTTATTGACGTTGGTGGATCATTAGCGGGTTACTTCTTCTTGATCCTCCTTAGGAAGAGAAAAAGCACCTAACGAATGATAATTCGGCTGAGGAAGTGAAGACAGACTAAACTGGAGATGTTTGACCGTAACCAGCTAACAGGGTACACCTTCATTTGATGGAAAATGAGATACTCTATTTTGTGGTGCTGAAATCGCGACCTCTCTCCTCCTGGTAGCCCTGCTCACTTATGAAACGGAGAAGACACGAAAGGGTACAAGATTAGTGCTGTAGTAAGATAGTTATAAAGACTGTTGCTACTCAATAATGCGAAGGAACACGCTGATCGTTGGCGTTGTGTTACTGGCAGTAGGCATTATCATGGCGGGAGCAGCGTGGGTTGAATTCACTCACTCATTGACCAGTACGCTTTCTTCTTCAAAGGGACAGGAAGGAGGTGCAATGTACGCAGGGCAGAACGGCGACTTCTATTCCAGCCTCCTTACCGCTGGACCAGGTAGTGAGATCATAGTTTCCTCCAATTCTTCCGATGTCCACCCATACCTGATTTCGTCGGGAGACCTTTCCATCGTTAACTCTGAGAACATAGGAAATTATTCTATTGCAGCCTCTCTGATTCAGGGGAACAGTTCCGGATATTCTGAACTGAATGGAACATACTATGTCGTGACTTTCGGAACGTCTCCCCCGAGCATTGCGTACATCGTGGCCTCTCACTTCAGCAGCCTGGTCATTGAGGGTGGTCTGATAGCACTGGGCGCCATCCTCGGGATCGCAGGATTAGTTGTAGCGATAATAGGTGCGGTACGGAAGCCAAGAATTTATCCTCAGCGACCGCTCTAACTCATTCCGGATTCCTGCAACCATAGTTTAGCATCAGCCTCCACTGGCACAGAAGGATCCACGTTCAAGGGTCACTATGTAACCCTATGTCTGCGTGTTCCTCTTTTCGTTCAGTATCGAACTGGTTCCTCTGTAGACAAGTATGGCGCCAACGAAACTGAACAGAGGGATGAATATTCCGACAACGTACATTATTCCTGCAGTGCCAAAAGCACTCTTGTCGAAGTGATCCCTGAGCCTGAATGCACCTATTACGAGTCCGAGAACCTCCCCTACGAGACCCATAATCCCGCCCACCAGTATCATTACAAATCCTCCGAGTATCATTACGACCGAAGTACTCAGCGCCGCACCTATGATCAGTACCATTCCGACGAATATGAGGATGAGGGCAATGAAGTACAGATTTATTCCGGTGTACGGGGAGTCGAACCTCTCAGAAGTGCCCTTGAGGTGACTGTATCCAGACCTAAGGAACACTAATGAAACAATCTGGATGACGATAGCGGGCACGGAAATGGGAAGGATGGAATAAGTATAAGAGAGAGATGAGGTCAGCGGTTGCGGCGAAGAAATACCCCTTGATAGAGCGGTCAAAAGGTAAGAGACTCCGAGGGCAAGTCCGACCATGCCCAACAGAAAACCTAGTATGGCCAGTATCGAAAACTTCTTTACGTCGTGGAGAGCAGTCATCTCGTTCGAGGTCAGCTGCTTCATTGTAGAGGGAATAGATCCATAAGAATCGCTCATTGTCTGCTATGGACGCTCGATTATTATATTTTTCTCGTACTGGACTGCATCTTTCGGCAGCCCAATCTTGTTTGGCTGCGTTGACAGTTTCTCGTATCTTAATGAAGGTCTTAAGGAAACAGCAGCCATCAAGACTTGCCGAGAAACATAAGAGTGAAGAGAATGCTACCTATTGGAGGACGGATAAGGATAGGAGGGATCATGGTCGATCTGAAGTGTCCAAATTTTCTCGAGCTGTTTGAGGTGGAGTTCAACCATTCGCTGATGAAAGCTTCTGCAACGCAATCAAGAGCGATGGAACAAGGATAAGAGGAATAAGCACCATAAAAATTGGAAGTGAGAGAAATATGAAATGCCCTTACTATGGACGCAAGATTATTCAGAAAGAAGAATGGCAATGAAGATCATAGACTGACTGGAAAGATTCAAAACATTTGTTCCACAACAGTTGAGCCTATAGTTGGAATCTGTCGAGTCTATCGGTTACACAACCCTCAGTTGATCTTTCGATCTCCCGGAGCCTCTGCGTGAATGAACGTCACGACATGCGGAGTCAGTAAGACGAGTCGATTATCTAGGTACCCTTCTATTCAAGAGCGTCATACTCTTCTAAGGGCCCTTCGAAACCACACTTCGGACAAGCAATTACTGCTCCATGCCTGACGAGATACGGCGCTTTCGCTCCACCACTGCCTTCCATAGGGTACCGTCCCCAAACGGGCTTCTTGAAAGTCTCCCCACACTTTCGGCACCTTATGTGCTCCTTCATTTCTCTCCTTTCAGATGAGAAGATTTGCATTGAAATATTTTCTGAATAGAGTCGTTGTGGAAGTACAGAATTGTAATGGATGATGGATATCCTCGTCCATCCCTAAACGACGGGGTCACCTTGGGCGGTCTTAAGCGGAACCCTCCGACCTAGAAACGCTTTTATTTTGAACATAATTGTGCTTCAAAGGGAAGAAAAGGGCGAAGGAGAGGCAAGTGAGGTGACAAGCAATCTAGATGGTCCTAGAAGGAACTGGAGACCGAGCACGCCCGTTGTAGTCCTCATGGTGCTCTTTTACGTCATGCTGTTTCTTGTCAGTTATCTCAGATTGCCGGAATGGATATCCATCGTGTTAGGTATCGCAGCGGTTGTTATTTCCCTCTATCTGCTCAACCTTTATCTTGAGTACAGGAGACAGCGTGTAAAGGAGTCTGTCGGGCTGGGGTAACAAAGGTTTCTATAGCCTGAAGATTCACCAGTATTACATTCGGCTAGTGAGTTGGAGTTTCTCTGGACTCTGTGATTAAGAGATAGTCCGCGCTCAATACAAACAGTTGTGAGGACAGGCAGAAGAGAGGAAAGAGAAATCATTTCTTAATCCTTCTTCTCACCACTTCTATAACAATTCCTACCGGGACTACCACTATCAATACGACTACTATTATCAGGGTGTAATCCATAGAAGAATTGGCAAATGTTTTGACAGTAATGGGCTGTCCATTTACGGTAATAGAACCGTTCAGATTTCTTCCGCGATGGCCAAGTGGCAGGTGAACTTCGTACGAATAGGATCCATTGGGCTCGTTGAATAGAAGAGATGACGTTTTGGTAGATTCGGTAACGTTTATAGATTGACCAGAAAAAGTGGTGCCAGTCAAGGTTGCAGACCATGATGTTCCAGAGGGTATTCCCGTTCCAGATATCGTAATTGGGTAAGTCACTTCCTTCCAGATGACTGACATTGTGATTGAGTTGCCGCTAACAACGAGCACCCCAGAATACATTGCTGTGCTATATCCCGAAACGGACTGGATCAGGTAATCGTAAGAGCCGTTCTGTTCATCGAATGAGATGGAACCGTTGACTGAAGATTTGACTGCCCCGTTCAGTGTAACATTCCATACCGTACCAGTCTGGAGCCCGGATTCATTGAAGGTAACCTCGAAGTTCCTTTCAAAATTCAGGAGAACAGTCTCATTCTTTCCATTCACGCTGAAGTTCCCCTGGTAGCCTATATAATTGCTGATCGGATACCAGCTGAATCCCCATTCAGGGGAATACTGAAAGTAACTCTGATTGTCGATCATCCCGATGTTTTGGTACTGAAGATCGAGCCTGTACGAGTAATTGGAGTACACCGGAACAGAATATGTTACGCTGTAGGTGCCATTCTTCAGGTATTCGTAAAATGTTCCGTTTGGTGACAAAAGCGTATCCTCTCCGTAAGCCTGATTTTCAAAAAAGAGGACTGAAGCGGAACCCTCCGGGGATTGGTTAGAATAAAACGTCACCAGGTAATAGTTACTTGGAGCATCGAACAATATATTCTCGTGAAGATTGCTGAAGGCAGAGAAGTTGAGATATGCAAAATTAGAACTCAAAAGAGAGGTAGTATCTGGACGTGGAACGATATTACCTATCAAGTCTGAGAGCACCTTCGCGGAATGATTCCCCTTCGGAACTAGGAATGACAAGTTCTGGTCCAGTGCGGAATATTCCGTCAGGTTTCCCATGATCATTGCCCTCGGGTAGTCAGTTGGGTACTTAACGAAAGTGAAGTTGGCGTAGACGTATGAGAGATTTCTTGAGAAGTTGACGTCCACGGTCCTGCCAGACGAGTCGACAGTAATGTTGACATCTGTGATGCTTGCGTTGAATCCGTTCGATCCGTAGTATGGTCCAGCTGGTTCCGAGGACGTACCAGACGTTCCGATGTTGAGGTCGTAAGTACCGTTAGCAAGGTAGATGGTATTGGAGTCGTTGTTACTGAGATGCTGTCCGCCGTTCAAACTGACGTACCAGTAGGTACCGCTAGGAAGACCCTTCTCAAGGAATGTCACACCATAGGTGGTGATCTTGAAAAAGGCAGCGCAGTCGATTGAGGAAGATACATTGATAGTCCCAGTGGCCGATAGATTTGTCAGTGCGTCGAAATTGGGCTGGTAAGCACTTGGACTGAGATAAGAATAGGTCCAGTTGGTTCCATAAGGTGGAACAACGTGAAATCCTGGTGAATATAAGGAGTAGTTGTACGATCCCTGAGGCAGATCAAAGGTCATGAATTGATAGAACATCTGACCGTTTATTGCAGTATTATTTTGCCATTGAGTTACGTTTCCCATGGTCATCCTCCATTCCATACCAGCTGGCAAGATGGAATAGATCCTTACGGGATACAGGGGCACAGAACCCTTGAAGTAAATGTTGACATAGACGTTGTTGCCGCTTACATTTATGGTACCTTGGGAGGCAGTGAGTTCATAATCCCCATTGGTTACGATGCTGTATTGGTAGGTCCCATTTCCTGTCACGAAGTCAATGGAAGAGTTGATCGATTTCTCCGTTGTACTTGCAAGGCTGACCGACCATTCGGTTCCGCTTTCAAGCCCGCTCTCCTCAAAATTGACGGTATAAATGGTGAGAGAAATGATTGAAACGGCGTCGGATTGCGTGTCGATAATCAGTATCGAATGAGATGCGCTGTCGTATGCCTCACCTCCCTCTTCCATTGATGGGGCTAGACCGAGGTTAATCGATTCTTTAAACGACCCATTTATTGCGTATGCCCTCGTCTGCGACAACCCCTCTGATACTGCATAAACGAGACCGTTGCCGTTACAATAAAAGACTCCAAAGAACGTTCCATAATTGGACACCTGAATGGATCCCACCCTGGAGCCAGTTGTTGCGTTGTATTCTCCTATTGAACCTGAAAATTGAACAAGAATCAGGTTGTCAGTCTGGTCAAGGGCCATGTATATTCCTATACCATTCAAGGAATTCGATTCGATCATGTGGTTCCCGCCGATGACAATAAGGTTCGTGGAAGTTCCATTCAGGTTTAGCACATACACATTTCCGTTGGCAGGGTCGTACACAATGCTTACCACGAATAAATTCATTGTACCCATGCTCTCGTACGTGGTAGCATTGATTAAGTCTATCTTGCCAGTTTCGGTGACCCAGTAAATGGTGTTATCCGATATATCTACGACAAGAAAGGATGGTAAACCTGGCCCAGTAAAGCTACCCTTCACAGAGTTGTTTTGATCAATGATATACATCTCGTCGCTGTTGGGCGAATAAGCCATGATGTCACCATTCTCGGTATCCAGTTGGAGAGACGATGTGTTTACTGGGAGAGTAACATTTTTCAGGAACTGAAAATTTGTACCATTGTAAACAGAGATGTTGAATGAGTTTTCATAGGAGACATAAACGTCTCCAGTGAAGTGGTCATACAGAATGGAATAAGGACTTGTCTCTGTGTAATGCCTGATGTAATTTCCATGCACTAGGCTCTGGTTGTTCAGTAGCAGTGTTTCGTACAGGAAACCGCTTGAGGACAGGGCTGAGTTGATGGGTGCTGAGGCAGCATATTGAGCTTTCTGCCCGATCGTCTGACCACCAAAGATCCCCGTTGGAATTAAGAGAGCTAATGCCAGTAGGATTACAAAAATAGACTTCAGCTGTTTTGGACAGCATGACGGAGTATCCCTATAATTGCTCAATGCTCGAGTAGTTGATTTTCATATTTATCGGTTCTTGAGGTCTTAGTGTACCTAAAACAAGTTGGCATCTACCTCAGGTTTTTTTATTTGGCATGCTTTGAGTCTTTCGCAGCACTGGTGGATCTGTGGCCTCTGCGTCTTTAATCAGTGGCTCTTCTGAACACAAAAGAGAGCATGAGTGCAGTTCAGAGTAAGGTCAGGCAATTTATTTTGGTTCGTCCAAGATTGGAGAAATTCTTATTAGAATCAATTCGATAAATATACTGACCATGGCTCAAAATCAAGGACTCAGACCTAACCCTAAGGATACCTTAAAAGGGAAAGATAGAAGCGGTCTGATAGGTGTAGTAGTTGTTATTTCAGTGGTGATAATTGCTGCTGGATTCATCGCCTATACTCCGACAAATTTTCCAATCAAATCAAAAACGATACTGGCAGCTGGAACCTACCAAGAAGAGGGAGGAAGTAGTGCTGTCGAATTTTTCCTTGTTTATCACAACATGACTAACATTCAAGTTCACGGTGCTTTTACCTCAAGGGAAAACGTCTACTTGAAGATAGGAACTTTTGGTTCTGCCGGTAGCCACCCTTCCCGTCCACCAGACTTGGCCCCATCTTTTGTCAGCGTATTCTGGTCAAGCGGCAACACTACGCAAAGGAGTTTCTCGGTCTCTCTGCCTTCTCCATCTGGTTCGGATGTCAGTGCGTGGTACGCTGTGGACTTCTACGACCCCAACCCATTTTACAATTCTAATCACAGCTACGACTACAACGAATTGAACATAACACATCCAATAGTCATGACTTATTATTATTCAGATGGCTATTCACAGAGCACACCGATACTGATATCAGGTGAAAATACACCGCTTCCAAAAACTCAAATCAACAATATTTCGTCAAACGTTGCAATCTATGGCAGCAGAACAATTTCAGTATCCTATGGTCAAAGCATCACATTCTCGATAGAGTTATACAACGAGGGAAGTATTGCTGTTGAGGAACCAATAAGCAGTTCTTGGCCAACAACAAGAGGAGTTGTCAGGGGCCCCTCCGGAAACCTCTCCCCCCAGGGACAATCGCATTACACCACATGCTTCGGGATTTATTACCCGTACGGATTTTCAGTCTTCGAGGGTATCGTTACTAACTCAACATTATCAAGCGTTGTTCCGCTCGACTTGGTTTACCCTGGAGTAGAATTCTGCCCAGAGATTTATGTATTTGACAATTATACGATAGGAGCTCAGAGCGACAGTGCAATACTTACTGGTCCTAACTCTCCATTCAATGTTACTCTTCTTTCCACGTTCACGTTTAATGGGTATTATGCTGCGGGATCCAACTCTACGGACAGTTCTCCCAATCAAAACTACCAATACAACTACTTTCCTCAGGGAGAATATACAGTAGTTGTGGAAGATGAGTGGGGAGCAATAGCCTTTCTCCACTTCAGAGTATCGTGAATTCTGTTATTCTATTTCATACATTGTGCCACGGCTGTCCTTCATTTTCCTTGATTTGATATAGCAACTTTTTTCAAATGCAAATCCTATTTCGATACTCTGAGGTAAGATTTATTCGTTTCGAGGTATCTTCTGAAAAACCACTGTACGAAAGGTCCGTCGTTAGTTTTAACTTGAGACCTCTCTAGCGCAGTATAATAGCTAGACCTATTCCTGTATTCTATGTTCAACATCGGATAACCACTCCTTTGCAAAACAAAATTCATGAGCAATCTGGACATTCTCCCATTGCCATCGGTAAAAGGATGGATGGTCACGAATCTTAAGTGCACCAAACATGCAAGTTCGACTGGGTTCGTTTTGAGCTTGCTTCTGTTGTACCATCTTATGAATTCATAGAGTAGGGAGTCTACTTCAACTGGAGAGGGAGGCTCAAACTTACTTCCGCTGATCGCAACCTGATGTTTCCTCACTTTTCCCGCAATTTCTGTTTCTGTATCCTTGAATAATTCGTAATGCCATTCCATGATCAAGGGCAGACTAATGTCCTTCTTCGTCTCTAGCATCTCATAAAACACTTTTCTATGTTGTTCAACTTCTTTGACATCTGAAATTGATCTGTTTGGAGGAGTAATTCCGTGAACAAGAATATTCCTGGTGTCCCTGAAATTCAAAGTTGATCCTTCAATCTTCTGCGTATCGTAAGTGAACTTTATCATAAACGACTCTAGATACTTCTTTAGACCCTCGGCAGGCATTGCTTTCTGTTGTCTCGTAAACTCCTTCCTGATAAGTTCAAACTGGGAGTACCACCTTTCTGCATATATATCATGGAGAAAGAGGCTTTTTATTCTATCTATGTCCTTCGGAACATGTTTACCTAGGTACTTTTCTCTTTTTATAGTCCGTCCCTTAATCCTGAAGGAGTGTTCGAGATAATAGTAAGTATTGCCATTCCTCTCTTCCTTCCTAATGGTGACCATCGTTGGTTATACCCCTGCAAACATATAAACATTCGTAAAATTTCATAATTGCAGGGACAACCGTTGAAGTTCTTTCATTACAGATCAAGAACCTTAATGGTTGACCTTTCAACTTTTGAGTCTCTCTAAGTTGCCTCGTCGAAAAACAGGAATCCTGGAGATTACGACAAACACGTCAATAAGAAGTTTGTCTAATTCAAGTACCTCCGACAACTTTCCCAGACTTTCCGGGACTTCCCGTAAGGGAAATATCTCTTCACATTCCTGAATGAGCTCTTTCAGGGCTTCCTGCGGCACCAGTCCAGCCTGAATTATTCTTCTCCTAGCTTTCTTGCGGGATTCGAACCCATCAGTCCGTATCCCCCTCCCCGCGTAAGAAAGTTTTCGCAACAAGCGTATGTGTATTAACATAAGAGCGGAGATATTATGATCTCTTAGAGAAGGCAAGTTTTAGAATATTTGCTCAAAAATGG
>JAJYMI010000041.1 GCA_021787125.1 Thermoplasmata archaeon
CGAGAGTTGACAGCTCTATTGAAGCTGACTTTTGGTTCACCCCCTCTCTAATGCTGGAGGTAAAGGGGGCGGAGATCACCCTGTCTCCAACCCATACCTGTTGTAAGGATGTAGTTAGAAGAGGTGCTGGTCTGGCCGTAAGATTCCCTAGATTTACGGGAAAATGGAGGACGGACAAGAAGGTAGAGGATGCGACGAATGAAGAAGAGATTCTGGAGATGTACCATTCGCAGAGGAAGAAGATTCTGGCTGACAATCCTTAAATTTTTATCTGACACCGACATTTGCTTTGATGGCTTCGATTTCAACGAAGATAGGCAATTTCTCACTCGAAAATCCGGTTATACTTGCTAGCGGAATTCTCGATGAGACTTCGGGATCCATACTACGCGCTCTCAAATCGGGCGCAGGAGCCGCTGTAACGAAATCGATAGGGATGCAAGAGAGAAAGGGGTATCCGACTCCCGTGATCTCTGAAATAAAGACCGGCCTGCTGAACGCAGTCGGCCTAGCAAATCCTGGAATAGACAATTTTGTCGATGAGTACAAGAACTTCCCTGAGAAGAAGAGGACCATAGTCTCGATATTTGGAGGCAGCGTAGAGGATTTCGTCACTCTCGCCAGAAAGGTTGAGGGAGCTGGCTTTGACAAGGTAGAACTGAACCTGTCCTGTCCTCACGTGAGCGGAGTGGGTTCCGAGGTGGGGGAGGATCTTGAAATGGTGGAGGAGATAATCTCTTCGATAAAGACGAAAACAAACCTCCAGGTATGGGCAAAACTCACACCCAACGTCACGGACATAGTGGCGCTCGCAAAAGCATCCGAGAAAGCCGATGCCTATGTTTTGATAAACACTCTGAGGGCTATCGGCGTTGAGATATATTCAAGGAAATTTTCACTCTCTAATGTAGTTGGAGGTTATTCCGGACCGGGGATAAAGCCCGTTGCCCTGAGAGCGGTATATGACGTCTATAAGGAGACGGGAAAGGACATTGTAGGAGTGGGAGGAATTACGACCTGGGAAGATGCCATAGAGTTCTTCCTGCTTGGAGCAAGGGCGGTTCAAGTGGGTACGGCTTTGCTCTATGAAGACTACCCGATATACAACAAGATAAGCAGGGGAATAGAGGGTTACCTTGATAGCGAGGGATTCTCCAAGCTGGGCGACATAGTGGGGGTGATGTCAGGCAATGCAGCACTCCAGAGTCATTGACATTGTGAAGGAGAACAAGGACGTGTTTACTCTGAGGTTCGATTCCAATCTTGATGCGAGCCCGGGTCAGTTCTTGATGATATGGTCTCCCGGCGGAAAAGAGATTCCGATGTCGCTTTCGAGCACCTCGAACCCCACAACAATTACCTTCAGAACTTTTGGAGAGACGACAAAGACCATCTCTTTATTGAAAACTGGAGATAGGTTCTACTACAGAGGACCGTATGGAAACTCATATCCAAAGCCCACAGGCAAAGTTGCGTACATCGCTGGTGGCACCGGTCTGGCATCCCTGAACGCGATGTTACTCAAGTACCAAGGAGATGTCTATGTAGGCGCCCGAACAAAAGAAGATTTATTCCTCCTGAGAGACGGATATAAGATAACCACAGATGATGGGTCCGCAGGAAATAAGGGTACGGTCATCGACCTGTTTCTTCCACACGCAAATGAATACGACTATGTCTTCGTGTGCGGACCAGAACAGATGGTCAAGAATCTAATAGACAGGGTAGACAAAAAGACAAGAGCGAAGATCTACATTTCACTGGAGAGACTGATGAAATGCGGTATTGGCATTTGCGATAGCTGCAGCATCAACGGTATACGGGTCTGTAAGGACGGAACGATCTTCAGCATGGACGAAGTTCTTAAGATGTCAGAATTTGGACTCTATAAGAGAAATGAAGCAGGGAAGATAGAGCTCTTTGTGAACGGCAAAAGGTGATCACCTGAACGTCACCTCAGATTATGCATACGTTTCGCTGGTCTTACTATTGTTTCTGGCATATGCGGGTTACGAGGACTTTCGAAAACGCAAGATAACGACTGTGCCCTTCCTTGCGCTGAACGCATTTTTATTTTTCTACTACCTATTCACCGACTTCTGGATATCTCTGTTTCTGATACCCGTAATTGCAGAGTTCTTTGCTGGTAAATTCTCGACCGTGTTCTATGTCATTCTCGCCGTCCCCATTCTTCTTGATCCGTCTGTGGTGACGATATCCATCGCCTATTCTCTGCTCCTGATAAAATTGTTCGGAATCGTGGTAAAGAATTTTGGAAGGGGGGATGTGAAGGTGCTTCAGTCTATTTCTGTCGCAGTTCCCCTGTACGTCCATTTACCCGTAATAGACTCACTCTTCCCTCCCGTGCTTCTGGTGGTTTTTGTCGCTAGCGTAATGGGCACTCTTGCGTCGTTTCTAATGACACCGAAGAGGTCCGATTCAATAAGGGGATTTACCCCATCGCCTGCACCAGATTTACCAGAAACAGAAAAATTCTGGGTGCAGGGATCGAGGAGAGTCTACAAGATCCCATTCGTCACTTTCATCTCGGTCGGTTATGCAGTTCTGCTTATCCTTTCATTACTCCGATTGGTCTGAGCCTGGCAACGATCTTAGAAATCCCGGCGCACTCTACTGATCCAACAACCTTTTCCACATCCTTGTATGCGAGAGGAGCTTCTTCTTGCAACACATATTTCGTTGCAGCCCGGACGTATGTACCCCTCTGTTCGAGACTTGAAGCTACCGCTTGACTCGTATACTCTTTCACGGCACGACTTCTGCTCATGACCCTACCGGACCCGTGGCAGGTTGAACCGAATGTTTCGTCCAGGGCCCTTTGAGTACCCACAAGCACATAGGAGAAGGTGCCCATAGTCCCGGGAATAATAACGGGATGGCCCGTCTCCCTGTACAGAGGGGGAAGTTCCTTTCTTCCTGCAGGAAAAGCCCGCGTGGCTCCCTTTCTGTGAACTATCAGATCTCTG
>JAJYMI010000005.1 GCA_021787125.1 Thermoplasmata archaeon
TAGTATCTCCGGACGACGGGTTCAGAGAGGAAGGGGAGAACATCTCAAAGGTCGCGGGCCTGAATTCGATATACCTGACGAAGAAGAGGGTCTCGGATTTCAAGGTCGAGATAACGATACCCCCTAGTACTAGCGTCGAGGGCAAGACTGTGGCGCTGACTGATGATATGATATCTACCGGAGGAACGATCCTTGAATCTTCGAAAGTACTCAAGCAGAATGGGGCGAAAGCAGTAAACGTGTACTGCGTCCACGGTCTCTTTGTATCCGGAACGTCCAGATATGCTGGGTTTGTCGATAGCATCTCTACAACAGACACTGTAGACGGACCGTTTTCCAAGATGACCGTATCAGAAATTGTCGCTTCAAGCCTGAGAGAATATCTTCAGCTGTAACACTTCAGATGATGTGCTGTCAAAGCACCGTCAGGCATACCCCTTAAATTACAACAACTGGTTTATTTAGCAGTTTTCTCGAACAGTCTCCCCAGTCTCTTCACTCCTTCCACTATGTTTTCGTTGGAGCTGAAGGTGAAGTTTAGCCTCATCGATTCGTGGTTATCTCCGTCAGGGTAGAATGCAGATCCTACGACATACAAAACCTTCTGCTTCACGGCCTCCTCAAACATCTTATCGGTGTCCGCACCTTTCCTGGTTACCCAGAGGAACATTCCGCCGTTCGGTCTTGTAAACTCTACGTCTTTCGGGAAGTAGTTCTCAAAGGACTCGATCATCAGGTCCCTCTTCTGTCTGTAGAGGTCAATAATCTTGGGTATCTGCTTATCCATGAAACCCGCTGAAACGTAAGCCTCAGCGATGTATTCTGATACGGAACTGGTTGCCAGATCCACAGCCTGCTTTGCGATGTTCAATCTCTCAATAACATCGTGTGGTCCTACTACGTAGCCGAGTCTGATACCAGGGGAGAGAACCTTTGAGAATGTGCCAAGGTAAACCACATCATTATCCATAGACTTCAACGTAGGAATGTGAGGGCCTGCGAATCTTAGCGCTCCGTAAGGATCATCTTCCAGTACAGTTATTCCCCGCTCGTTGGCTATTTCGAGGAGCTCCTTCCTCCTCTCAAGGCTCATTGTGATTCCACTCGGATTCTGGTAGTTCGGTATCACGTAGATGAACTTGGGGTTCGGATACTTCTTGAGCTTATCTCTGAGAGCGTCCATCTTCATGCCATAGTGGTCCATTTCCACGCCTATCATCCTGACTCCACTTGCCCTCAGGGCAGATATGGTCCCAACATAGGTCGGAGCCTCAGTTATGACATACTCTCCAGGGTTTGCGAAGATCTTGCCCAGCATGTAGAGAGCTTCCTGGGAACCAGCGGTCTGAATGATATTTGAGGGCTCAGACTTGATGTCTTCCTTCTCTCTAAGTCTCTTTGAGAGAGCAACGTTCAACGAGTCAAGGCCTTCCGTCGCACCGTACTGCAACATCTTCTTCCCATTCTTCGATAGCTGTTCGTCAAATATTCTCTTGATTTCGTCAAGTGGGAACGACTCCGGATTTGGTAGGCCTCCTCCAAAAGATATGATATCGGGTTGATTTGCAACCTTAAGAAGCATCCTAATTGCCGAAGGTTTCATTTCATTGGAAATGGCAGAGAATTGTCTCTTTGCCTGTGCATTCATCGACATATACTGAAAGTGACTCTGAATGTAAAAATGTTTTCAAATGCCTAACGCTAATTCTTTCCAATATTAAGCTAAAAAATCATGTTAAATGGTCCCTAACTAGATCACCATCTCTTCCTCTCTGACATTGCGTCTGTGAACGCTGAGATCAGAGGTGTTGATGTACGAATTATCGAAAAGTTCTGTTCGGTCCTTACCAGCCTGCAGAGACGCAACGACCCTTCCGACCGCGTCCGCCTTCATGATTCCACTGCCGCTGGATCCGGTCGCGACGATAATGTTCTTGTCCCTGAAGACGTAGTGTGTCTTGTCTATGGTATTGTAGGCGTAATGCCCGGCCCACATGGAGGTGATTTTGGAATTCTTGAGTTGAGGAAGATATGCAGTTATGATGGGGAAGAGGCTCTTTTCATAAAAATCTGGTTCTGCCTCTGGGTCTTCTGAGATTGAAAAATTCCTGCTGTATTCGTCCGCAATGGTGATCCACAACGAATGACCTTCTGGATCAGGTCGCAATACGACTTCATAGGCTGGGAGTATTGTGAGTGGCATGACACCCTGACCGTCTATGAGTCCCCTGCTGATTAGCTTCTCAACTTCTGGTCCGGAGACCTGGAAAACCTGCCTCTTCTTTCCTCTCGTGTGTCCATCAATTCCAGTACCATCAAGGAGATTATCTGTCCAGACATCCGTGCAAAAGACGAAATCAGAAGCTTCAAATTCTCCTCTGTTTGTGTCGATGGTCTTGAGTGAGGTCTTCTGCCAAACAAATGGTTCACCAGGATAGTTGAGAGGGGCATCCGGCTGCAAACCAAGTGGCTTCACTTCTGTACCAAAAAAGAACTCAACTCCCATTTGTTTCAGTTCTTTCCCATAGAATTCGCAGATCTTTTCTGGCGCAAGAATTCCACAGTTCAGGCCGAGCAGCCCTCCCTCTATATTCGGGAGGTTCAGAGTATTTGCTTCTTCTTCGGTCAACCTGGTTCTAAACCCGTTTACGTTCAATTCAGCTTCACTCGCATATCTAGCAATTCCCTCATCAACAAAACTCCTAAAAGTTGGGTTGTATAGGAAGTCGTGATTCCCCAGGAACAGGTAACCGTTAAAGTGCATCCCCAGATCGACGCCCCTCTCGATCTGCACATGCCTGTAGAATTCTATGGTGGATTGGGTAATCTTTCTATTTGTTTCGGAAGAGAATAGGTTTCTAAAGGCGGCCGCGCTCTTTGCGGTATTACCCTGGCAGAATGCAGGTCTCTTCTCGATCACAGCTATCTGCAGTTTTTCATTCATTCTCTTCATGTGGTA
>JAJYMI010000060.1 GCA_021787125.1 Thermoplasmata archaeon
ATCTTCTGTCAAAGAATTTCGTCACTCTTTCAAGGTCTTCTTCGAACTTTTTATGAAATAGGTCTTCTTCGTTTCTTTCAACCATTTTGATATAGGTATTTTCGTTGTCAAATGGCATAGTCCTAAATGACGAACGAAGTATTAATTTTCTTATTTTTCCTCCAACTGGATGTTACAGTCGTGGCATTTCCTTACACGAACCACTGAAATCAAATGGAAATTTGTTTATGTCGTGGCTCAGCTAGCGACGTAGGAAGGTGCACACTGAAGTTCCTCAATCTCTAACAATTTTTTGTTGAGGAATATCTGTTCGACTTTCTGCACTAGATAACTCACTAAGGAGAGACTATCTCTTGTCTTCCGGTACTTTTCCTTTTGCTAGCATGACGACACATTTCATGTTTTGCCGCTCTAGCTCTCAGGTGCAACTATGTCTGAATCCATACGAAATCATGGCAGTACTTTCCTCATGAGTTTGTAGAGTCCTATCCACTCATAGCCTCTGTTAGTCAGTTTGTACACCCTCTCCCTATTTTCCCCGGTTTGAATCAAGAGCCCAAATTTCTCCAAGCCCTTGACAAGCAATTTCCCCCTGTCTACTGGCAGATTTCCCGCTGTGCAGACTTCCGTGATTCTCTTAGGCTCTATGATCAACGAACTTAGCACATCCAATATGACATCGTGCCTGCACCTATTCATTGACTCACAAGTTGTGAGTTATACTTAATAATATCGTCCACATCAAGCAACATGCAGGAAATAGAGGACCTCTCAATAGGAGGTTCGCTGAGACTGACGGGTCCCGTGAAATTCAAGAGAATTGAACTTGCAGGTTCCCTAAACATTGAAGGGAGTGCCGAAGGAAGGGAACTCGAAATAAGCGGATCGGGCAAGATATCTGGCCAGTTGAAGGTGGACTCAATTGAGGTTAGCGGGAGTCTCAAGATAGGCAAATCGTGCGAGTGTCAAGATATGGAAATAAGTGGCTCAGCCGAAGTGGGGGAGCTGCTCAAAGCATCAAAAGTGGAAATAGCGGGGAAACTCGAAGCGAAAAATATCGAAGCGGGCAAGATAGAAATAGCGGGGAAGATGACCGGCAAGGAAATCAGAGCTTCAGAGATCAACGTCGAGAAGGAGTCGAGAATCAGGGGTACAATTGTGTGTGGAACCATCCACATTGAGAAGGCGGGAGAAGTTGAAGATGTATATGCCAACGTAGTTAACATCGAGAAGGATGCCGACTGTGGAATGATAGAGTGTAACGAGATCAACGTCGAAAGATATTCTGAAATCAAGGAAGTCAGGTATGTGAGAACCGCCAACATCTCTCCCAATGCAAATGTCGGGAAGATTACCAAGATCGAAAAGTTGTCAAGGGAAATACCGAACTGACTATATGGCGGTTGTAGGAGCAAAGATCAAAGAAGGGAATGAATGACCAACCAAGAAGGGGCATCCATGGATGGGTTGGGCACTACGCCGAGGAGGAAACTTCTAGTTGGTGGATTTGGGAATCTCTTCGCATCTACAACGGCTGCTGCGTTTGGAGGATCAGTTTCAGCAGTAGCAGTGAACTGGATAGTTTACTCCTACACCCATAATGCTCTTTACATAGCTTATCTGGGAATGGCGGGAATCGTACCTGGAATTTTACTCGGTCTTCTCGCCGGAGTGATCGCTGATAGGTACGATAGAAAGATGCTCATGGTAACTTCCGACGTTGTCAGGATGATTTCCATGGGCTTTCTTGCCTTATTCTTTCACTTTGTTGGATTCTCCTACCCTCTGATACTCGCGATCATGGTTGTCGTGTACACCTTCAGTACTTTTTTCCAGCCCGCCAGTCAGGCCATATTACCAATGCTGGTCGACAAAGAGACACTGGAGGACGCCAACGGTATGCTTCAGGGTTCTTTCTATGTTTTTCAAGCAATCGGATCTGCAGCGGGAGGATTGATCGTGTATTATCTCGGGGCTGTCTGGGGACTCGGGATTAATTCAATGACTTACGCCATATCTGCCATGTTTCTCTTTCAGATTGTAGGCCACTATAAGAGCAGAGCAACTGGCGGAGGGCAATCAAAACAAAACTCCTTTGCGAGCGATTTCAGAATTGGAATGAGATACATGAGAGAGCACCTTCCGATACTCGAGGGAACAATAGGAGCTCTTCCTGCGAACTTCTTTGCAAGTCTTTTCTACCCCTTCTTTGTGGTTTACGCAGCCGTCAAATTCAGTTCAAATTCCGCGTCGTACGGATACCTGGTAGCCGCAATTGGTATGGGCATGGCTCTCGGTGCAATCTTGGTTGGACGCATCAAGGCGAGTAGGTACGCAGGACCACTCATATCTTCATCGATTCTAGTCGCAGGGGGAATTGTGATTCTTTTCGGATTTTCCAACACTCTTTATCTTTCTCTGGTTGCGGGTGCAATAGCAGGCATAATGTTCGGTCTGCTCAATACGACTTATTTATCGACCGTCCAGGCATTAGTGCCTACAGAGTTACTGGCAAGGGTTCTTAGCATAGATTCGGTCGGTTCGTTCGTTGCAATTCCTGCAGGCCTAGCCGTAGGAGGAATCTTAATTTCTGCCCGTGGAATTGTCTTCGATTACACACTAGCTGGAATAGGTCTACTGTTGAATGGAATCCTCCTCCTTTCTCTCAAGGAGTTCAGGAAATTCCGGTTCGTGCGGGAATCGTAACTCTGTTCAAGTCAACCGATCCGGTCTGTTCACTTCAACCTTTAAGCTTTTATTCAGATTAAATATACGGCAAAGGTCAGAGTGAGTTTGGGAAGACTATATGTTGATGGGTTGGGCGTGTTTGAGGGAGAATCTATCGGCAGGGACGTCGTTTCCAAAGGAGAGCTAGTTTTTACCACCTCGCCCTCAGGATATTTGAAGTCAATAACTGACCCTAGCTATAGCGGTCAGATTCTGGTGTTCTCCTTCCCATTCATTGGTTCTTACGGGGTCGGAGAAATTGGTGAGAGCGGCCAACCTAGGGTAAGGGGGGTTGTCGTAAATCACG
Organism: Thermoplasmata archaeon; assembly: GCA_021787125.1. GTDB lineage: Archaea > Thermoplasmatota > Thermoplasmata > Thermoplasmatales. The sequence goes on from JAJYMI010000060.1 coordinate 3,035, forward strand.
TTCCTGAAATCATGAAGGAGGAATTCTCGAGCTACTTGGAAAAGTGGGGAATCCCAGGATTGGTTTTGAAGGACACCAGGAAAATAGTGGATTACATTAGGACAAATGGAAACAGACTTGGCTCCTTTGGTGCAGACGAGTTTGTGGACCCTTACAAATCCAATCTCATAGATGATACACTGGATAACGAAGTGCCAAGTGAGGGAAATCTTCTACTCATTGATCTAGGGTACAAGAGAAACATACTGAAATTCCTGAGCGAATACTCGGTGTCCATAGTCCCCTACAACAGGTTTGATTTGAAACAACTCGAGAGGGTAGATGGGGTCGTTGTCTCGAATGGTCCGGGGGACCCGACCTACATAGATCTCGCCGGTTTTGTAGGCAAGTTGAAAACGGTCATTGAGAGGAAACCAACCCTGGGTATCTGCCTTGGGCACCAGCTCATCTCCCTGTCACTTGGGATGAAGACAGAAAAGATGAAGTTCGGACACAGGAGCATCAACCATCCAGTTGAAGATGTGTCTACCGGAAGGATCGGAATCACAACCCACAACCACGGTTTTACGGTGGTCTTTGACTCATCAAAGGGAGCAAGAGAGAGATATCGTTCAATGAATGACGGAACGAATGAAGGGCTCGAAGGCAGGAATTTCCTGACTTCGCAATTTCATCCAGAAGGCGGTCCCGGCCCCATAGATGAAATGAGAATCTTTGCGGAATTCAAGAGGTTGATGAATGAGCGTTGATCCAGCTCCCAAGAAGGTCCTCATCATTGGCTCAGGCCCTATAGTTATTGGACAGTCTGCAGAATTTGATTATTCCGGGAATCAGGCGATCAAGGCGATAGTGAAAGAGGGGATAGACGTAGTGGTCGCGAATTCAAATCCTGCAACCATACAGACGGATCGCAGGGAAGGCATCAAACCAAAGATGGTGCCACTGAACGAAGAGAGTATGACCAGGTTAATCGATGAAGAAAGGCCAGATGCAATTCTCGGAACGTTTGGTGGTCAGACCGGACTGAACCTACTCGTCGAACTGTGGAAATCCGGAGTCCTTTCTTCTAGGAATGTCAAGATTCTCGGGACTCAACCAGAAGCAGTGGAGATCTCAGAAGACAGACTGAAGTTCAAGGAGAAGATGCAGGAGATAGGCGAACCGGTACTCGAATCTTACTACTGTTCCACACTTCAAGACTCAATAAAGTTCTCAAAACAGATTGGTTTCCCGATCGTAGTCAGACCGTCCTTCACGTTAGGAGGTTCTGGCGGAGGGATCGCTCATAACGTCGAGGAACTGAGGTCAATAGTGGAGCAGGGTATCTACCTGTCAGAGGTGGGGTCCATTCTCATAGAGAAATCCGTAATTGGATGGAACGAGCTAGAAGTGGAAGTTGTCAGGGACTCGTCAGGAAATAAGATTGCAGTCTGCACGATGGAGAATGTCGACCCGATGGGTGTGCACACAGGAGACAGCATAGTGGTGACTCCCTTCCTCACGCTCAACGACCTTCACTACCAGAGGATAAGAAGTGCAGCACTCAAGATTGCTGAGAGGCTCAACATTGTGGGTTCATGCAATGTGCAGTTCGCGTTCAATGACGGTACGGGGGAATACTACGTTATCGAGGTCAATCCTAGGCTGTCCAGGTCTTCAGCGCTCGCATCAAAAGCCACCGGTTATCCCATTGCAAGGGTAGCTGCACTGATATCTCTCGGGAAGAGACTCAGCGAAATAGAGAACACGGTGACTGGCGAAAGGAACGCTGCAAGGGAACCAGCAATAGATTATGTCGTAGTGAAATGCCCGGTCTGGCCCGTAGAGAAATTCCCCGAAGAGGACTTCAAGCTTGGGACACAGATGAAGAGTACGGGAGAGGCGATGAGCATAGGTAAGACGCTCTCTGAGGCATTCAGAAAATCCCTCAGATCTACAGGAACAATGAACAGAAAGGTGACGTTTGATGAAAGTCTCCTGTCTATACCGAACCCCGAGAGGGAACTGCAGATCTATGAGGCATTCAAGAGGGGCTATACGCTGGACAAGATATCCTCTCTTACTGGATGGAAGAAGCTCTTTGTTAGCGAGTTAATCTCCGCGTTCGATGCAGAGTACACCTCTTCCGGTTTCTCGGTTGTCGACACCTGTGCAGGAGAGTTCGATGTAAAAACTCCGTACTACTATTCTTCGGATCCAGGGAACAAGATTGCTGGAGACGTGATCGTCCTGGGAGGCGGACCAATAACGATTGGCCAGGGTATAGAATTCGACTACAGCTGTGTGCACATTTCTCAAAGGCTCAGGAAGAAGGGCTTCAGAGTGATAATGGTGAACGACAACCCAGAAACGGTCTCGACGGATTTCGACGAGAGTGACTTCCTTGTTTTTGACCCCGTGGATTTCGAGACTGTGAGGAACGTGGTACTGAACTCGACAGCAAGATACCTGGTACCATGGTTTGGGGGACAGAAACCGATAAACATGCTCAAGAGGATACAGCAAGAATTCGGAGATAGGTTGAAGATTCTGGGTACGAGCGTGGAGTCTATAGACACACTCGAAGTCAGGGAAAAGTTTGCGGTCCTGATGAGGGAGATGGGCATCCCGTATCCCGAATACCAGTTCGCTTCGACGGACACATTCATGACCGAGATTGGGAAGCTATCTTTCCCAGTCATAGTGAGACCATCGTACACCATCTCAGGTGCCCACATGGCCGTTTTGAAATCGCAGGAAGAGGCCGAAGAGTACCTAAAGTTCCACGGCAGATTTGTCAAGGAATTTCTTGTTGAGAAATATCTTGAAAATTCCATAGAGGCAGAGTTGGATGGAGTATCTGATGGAGAAAGGGTCCTGATTCCAGGGATCATAGAACACATAGAGGAGGCTGGAATACACTCTGGGGACTCCACCAGCATATTCCCGTCAAAGAACATACCGAACCACATTCAGGAGACGATGAAGGAATACACGAAACTCATCTGCAGAAGACTTGGCATAGTTGGCCCCATAAATATACAGTTCGCCATAAAGGACAACATCGTTCACATAATAGAGATAAACCCGAGGTCGTCGAGAACGTTCCCTTTCGTTTCCAAGATTTCAGGAATAAACCTCTCTGAGATCGCGGCTGATGTTCTCCTGGGGGAGAAGCTGACTAACAATCCGCCCACCAGAGAACTGGTTGGAATAAAAGTGCCAATATTTCCGTTTGACAAATTGAAGGGATCGGACGTGATTCTGGGGCCAGAAATGAAGAGCACCGGGGAAGTGATAGGAATGGGAAGAGACTTGAAGAGTGCCCTCCTCAACGGCTACGAGGCTGCTGGATACGACATTACCAAGGAGGGAGTGATAATCTCCATTACTTCGACGAAGATCAACGAGTTTCTGGGGATAGTCAAGATAATCAACGACTCAGGGAAGGTCATATACAGTACAGAAGGAACTCATGATAAATTATCAAGATACGGCATCAACACCGTAAAAATCAAGAAGATTTTCGAGGGCAGTCAGAATCCGCTGGACATACTGAAACTGGGAAACATCTCAGGAGTCATAAACATACTCTCTGAAAATTATAAATCGGAGAACGACGGAAAACTCATGAGAAGAGCGTGCTATGAGAGGAGGGTCCTATACATGAGTACAAGAACACAGGCGGCAGCATTTGCCGAGGTCATTTCCAAAGAATTCGTCGAATCAAAGGCGGGAAATGACTGACTCTCTCGTATGAATATCATCTGGGGATATCGTCACACTATTAATCGGACTTAATCTCTTTAAGCATTTGGTTAAATTATAGAAAAGGATTACGGAATCGGTGCTGATCTATGGGAAGCAAACTATCTATAATTGTGTTTAGCGGAACCACAGACAAGATCCTTTCTGCAGGTGTTTTATCTCAGGCAGCTGCAGCAATGGGATCGGAAGTGAACATCTTTGTGACATTTTGGGGATTGCTTAGCTTTACCAAGGGAGAAAAGAAGATGATGCTCCCTAAAGAATTTGAACACATGGGACAAGCCATGATGGAGGGAATGGCCAGAGAGCACGTGAAGCCTTGGTACGAGATGATCAAGGAAGCAAAAGAGTTCGGGGCAAAAGTCTACGCTTGCTCTATGGCGTGTGGCGTAATGGGAATAAAGAGAGAGGATCTTGACCCCATCGTTGATGACATGGTAGGAGCTGCATACTTCCTCCAGCAAGCCGAAGGCGGCCAAACTCTGTTCATATAAGGTGGTACAAATGGAAGGAGTGAAAATAATCGATTCTAGAGGGGCAGCGTGCCCGGGACCCATAACGGACCTGGCAAGGGCCTACAGGAATTCCAAGGTAGGAGACGTCTTCGAACTCTGGGCAACGGACAAGGGAGTGAGGGCTGATACTCAGGCTTGGGCTACAAAGACGGGGAACGAAATAACCGAAGTCAAAGAAGATCCTGAAAAGATAGTCATTAGGATAAAGATAAACAAGAGATAAACGGGATAGCGATGAAGAAAGTTCTGATAATCGGCGGTGGTGGCGGTGGCCTCATCACGGCTAACCATCTGGATACGAACGAATACGATGTGACGGTAGTCGACAAGAGTGACCTGCACTTCTATCAGCCATGGTTCCTGTACATCGCTTTTAAGGGCTCTAAGAGAAAGATTTCGCGGCCAATTGGATCGCTCGTGAAACCAGGGGTTCATTTCGTGCAGGATGAGATCAATACGATCAATCTCGATGAAAGGAAGGTCTACGGATCGAAAAAGGGAATCTACAACTATGACTATCTCGTGATTGCTACGGGAACGACTCCAGATCCGGATTCCATACCTGGATTAAGACAGACATACGATGAGTATGGAGACTACCATACCAGCGTCTGGAACTCAGCAAAATTATGGTCACACATAAGCAAATTTAAGGGTGGAACCATAGCGATAGGTCAGGCTTCAGCGACCTGCAAGTGCCCTCCCTCTCTGCTAGAAGGAGCTTTTCTTCTGGAAGAACATCTAAGGAAAGTCGGGCTCAGAGAAAAGAGCAAGATAGTTTTCTTTACTCCTTTCCCGAGAGCATATTCTGCAGAACCAATGAACCACGTCGTCGAACCGTTTGTAAAAGAGAGGGGAATAGAGGTGATGCCTTTCTTCGACGTCGATACGGTCGATGGAGCGAACAAGACAATCAACTCACTTGAAGGGGACTCGCTAAAGTATGACCTTCCTATAATAGTGCCTCCGTGCAAGGGTCCGAAGATCAAGATCATTCCAGAAACGGTTCAGGATGAAGACAGGTTCATCAAGGCAGACAAGAAGTACATGAAGATCGTAGGCTATGATGACGCTTTTGCAGTAGGGGACTGCAACACTCTACCCACTTCAAAGACAGGGGTCACGGCCCATCTGGAAGCCATGGCTGTCTCGGAAATCATTCAGGGAAGATACGGAGAATTCGATGGCAGAATAAACTGTCCGTTTGATACCGCTTACGGCAAGGCGACTTTCGTGATAGCAGACTACAACAACCCGGTCGCTCCATACCCGCCAACAAAGGTCAAACACTTCATGAAGATGACCATGGCAAGAATCTACTGGATGACGTTAATGGGAACTGCTGATCCCATTTTCGAACAATTCTTCAATTATACCAGACCGGAGAAACTCAACAAGAAGTACGTCATCTCGGAACAATCTTAATTATTTTTTTCTTTTGATTCCCAAATTTTGACGGGGCCCATTCATGGGCCAAGGATTTTTATTGCTGCCTCGACAGGGATGACGCATATCATTTTCATATCACTCTTTGCCCTGATGGTGTGTTTGACTCCTCCCGGTATGAAGATAAAGCTATCGCTGTCAGCTGAAATGATCTCGCCATTCAATTCCGCTTCTCCTTTGCCTTCTATCACAAATATCTCGTGTTCATAATCGTGAGCATGATTCGGTGTCGATTTTCCGTGAGGGATAGTTATCAATCTCATCGAGAAGTTCTTCGCACCGTCTCTGTGAGTGATGAGCCATCTAATTTTTCCACCGCCTTCCAGATCAAGCTCTTCCACTTCTGAAGTCCTTTTCACAACGGATCGAGCCATAGAGATGAATGATGCCTTGCTATTTCAACATCGCTACTTCTGAATCCTTTCGGGATTTGGCCACGGGAAGATCGTCTCTGATATCTTTCTCCTCTTGTTTACAGCGAGTGCCATCATGAAAATCAGAGAAGATAGCCTGTTCATATACTGAAGCGAGAGTGGATTGCATTTTTGGTCCACGTTGAGCTCCACCAGTCTTCTTTCGGCTCTTCTGGTCACTGCTCTGGACAGCTGGAGTGTAGCAGCTTCTTGTGATCCTCCTGGGACAACGAACAACTTGATCTCTCCTATCTCCTTCAGATATGTGTTGATCCTGCCCTCCATCCAAGACACCGACTCGTCTCTAAGCTTGCGCCCATTGCCTGAGGTTAAGATCTCTTCGCCAAGGTGGAACAGGTCCAACTGCACCTGGTGGAGATCACTCTTCATGTCATCCCAGGACAATTGAACTTTAGAATAGCCTATCTGCGATATCAGTTCGTCCAGGGTACCTTCCCACTCAATGACAGGGGTGTCCTTCGATAATCTCTTTCCAGATGGAGTATCAGTTTCTCCAGTGTCTCCGCGTCTTGAATACACGTGTTGCAATCATTTTCCCATATTTCTTATTTTAGTGAACTTCGCACCTCATGAGTCCAGTCTTGGCTCGGGATGAAATTGATACACATCTTGATAACGATGCTAACTCCCACACAACTTCAGATCTCTATTGATGTGCGGGTAAGGGAAGGAAAGAACTATTCAAAAGGACGTAATTCTATCCTAAGTCTGCAGGAGCAGTGTGATGAATTTAGCCTTAACTGAGTATGATGAGTGACAGGCGATCTGATCTGCTCCTTTGGTTTTCTTTACAGCCGGTGCTTGTTCATCGCATCGAAGAACAGATCAAAATTACCATTCTCGAACGCTTCTCTAATCATCCTGTAGAATAGCGAAGTATCCGTGTCAGGAAGCAGTCCATTGATCGCGAGTAATACCCTCTGTTTGGCAGAGATCAACTCCTTGAGGTTGCCTTCGAGGAGCCTAATCTTGTTGTCTATATCTTTCAGTTGTACGATGAGTTCCTGTAAGTTTCCTTCAAGACTCTCCGTCTCCTCTTCTTCATTGTCGAAGACGGAAATGCTCTCGATAAATTGTAGGAGTGAAAGGAGAGGGTGATTGGCCTTATAGAGGATCCTTGGAGGCCCTTCATCCGACTCTATCTTTCCGACCTTAAAGACAAGACCACTGTCTTCCAGTAGTCTGATGTGTTTTGCTATCAGTTGCTGTGAGCTTCCGAGGGACCTTGCAAGTTCGAATGTGTAAGAAGGCCTAATCGACAGAATGCTCAGTATCCTTCTCCTTATGTCATTGTCTATTAGATCCAGCAGATCGGTCGACATGTTCACTCTATTGGAATTCTCCTCCCTTCTCTCTTCTTTGTTGGGGGTTTCTTTACTATCACATCAAGGACACCATTGGAGTATGAGGCCTTCACGTTTTCCGGAAGGGCATCATTTTCGAGCTCAACTTCCTTGTAATATTTTCTTCCCTCTTTCTCCACTTTCACGATGAGAACATTGTCGCTCGTTTCGATCGAAATGTCGCTCTTTGAAACACCAGGAATTTCCATGGTGATGTCTGTCTCATCCTCTCTCCGCTGGATATCTGTAATCGGTTCTCTGTACTCCAAGCTGGGAAGTTCTGCGTGCTCTGAATCCTCTCTAGGAATGTTACCAAATTCCTTGAACTCGGGTTTTCCATCAGTTCCCAGTCGGTAAGTGAAACCATAAACGTAAGTTCCGGGCTGATCCTGCTCCTTTATATTTTCAATCTCGTCGAAAGTATCAAACCATCTCTCTATGAATTTTCTGTATTCTCTGTCACTGTTTTCTAGGAAGTCCTGGATATCGTTCCAGAAGTCATCATCTTTTCTTCTAATCTTTCTATTAACCATGTTTACCACCTTTGGTTAACAACCTCTTGTTGAGTAGTAATCAATAACACGTTATTAAACCTTGCTAATATGAAATTTCTGGAGTTTGCAGCGCTCAATTCTGTCAAGGAAAAACGTGAGTCATAATTACTATTTTGAAATTAGATATATTTCTTTGATTTACATATGCGGAGTCTCACTTTTGCCTCTTGAGGGCTCTGTTGTATTCCATTATTGTCGTGATCAAAGATAGGTGACTGAATGCCTGAGGGTAATTCCCGAGATATCTGTGCGTCTTGAACTCCAGTTCCTCTGGAAGCAGACTTACGTCGTTGAGCAGATCTAGGATCATCATCAGTCCATCGTGAGCGATCTGAAGACGCCCATCCTGGATCAAGTTCCGGATGTACCAGAACGACACCATAAGGAATGCGTTATCCTCACCTCTTAGCCCGTCCTGGAGGGTGTACCTTCTGAACAGGAATTTTTCCGGCATTAACCTCTCTTCTATTTCCGTAAACGTATTCTTGTAGACATTATCTGCCATTGTGCAAAAACCAAAGAGTGGAAGCCTCAGAAGGGCCGAGTCAACGTCGTCTGTCTCGTAGCTCTGCTTGAAGTATCCACTTGATGAAATCCCCTTCCCGTATATCTCTTCCCTGAGTGACCTTGCTTCGGTCATAACAGTTTTGGCATATTCCTCGTTTCCCATCTTTGAGTAGAGCCACGACAAGTCAGTCAAGGCCTTCCATGCAAGTGCCTTGGAGTAGACGTAATTCCTCTTGTCCCCCCTGATCTCCCAGATGGAAGAGTCGGGTTCTCTCCATATGTTGATCAGCGAATTTCCTATGAGGAAGACTTTCTCGGTTGTGTGAACACTCAAAAACCCAGAGTTCTCGAGGAGCATCCGCAGGGAAATGATCAATGAAGCGTATTGATCTATCTGGAGCTGATTGCTTGCTCCGTTCCCTATCCTAACAGGAGAAGAATTCATGTAACCGCTTAGATCGAGGGACGTCTCATCTATGATGGAGTCTTCGCTCACCCTGTAGATGGACGAGAGTTTCCCGTCCTTCTCAAATCTGTCAATAATGGACAGGTAAAATTTTGTAGCTTCTTCTATGTACCCGAGCTGGACAAGTCCCTCTATGACATAGGCAGTGTCCCTTACCCACATGAATCTGTAATCCCAGTTTCTCTCCCCACCAATCGACTCTGGAAGGGAAGTAGTAGCTGACGCAACCATGAAACTGTTGGGCTCAAAGAAGAGGCCCTTCAGCGTTAGTAGAGACCTGTTTACTATGTCATAGAATATTCCCTGATACTTCGATTTCATCAGCCACTCTTTCCAGAATCTCCGAGTTTGCCACAGTCTGTCCTCGCTGAAGAAGAGCTCAGGAGGATACGCCTTCTTCAGATTGTGAGTGGTAACCAACCATCTCACTTCGGTCGCAGGAAGGTTTACCGTTCCAGTGACTGAATTCCCTTCCACTTGAAGGTCCAGATCTGTAGAAAGAAATTGGCTGGAGTTCTCTGAATAGACCATGTACCCTTTGCTGTCCACTTTCTCTATAGATTTCCTGTTCTTCAGGATGAAGGGGTTGAAGTCTATTTCTATGTTCACGTCCGCATAAGTCTCTATCCTCCTATGGATCTCGGAGAAGTAAACTGCATGTTCGAAACTCATCGGTAAGAAATCCATCACGGACATGATCTTGTTTCTCTTATCAGAAAACATGGTGTGTAGTATGTTTGTATCTGGCTCGTAGTATTGTTTTGCTTCAAGGTTCCTATTGACTGGGTGAATGCTGAAATAACCGCCCTTTTCCCTGTCTAATATTGAGGAAAACACCATCTCGGAATCGAAGTTCGGGAAACAGGCGAAATCAACCTCACCATGCTTTGATACGAGGGCGGCGGTTCTATTGTTTAGGAGTACGCCGTGATCCTCAATTCTTGGAAATTCAGGGTCGTTAGGCACCTTCCATAAACTCAATCCTCTTTTAAACCCTTTTCAAGCTAAGTGTAAAAGGGTTGCATTCCTCATCAGATATAATCCCAGGGATTGTTTGATACGGATCCAATAGTAACGAGAGGGCACCTAATGGAACCTTTCGCAGCAGTAATGCAAGACAGGTGGAGATAGCAGAATATCGGTTGACATTTCTGACGTCAAGAGAACCTTCTGGAAGCATTATCGCCAGTGGTAGAGATTGAATTTGTTAAAACGATTATCGATAACGATATCGTTATATATACTGTTGAATTTACGTTTATGGAACCTGGAGAGGGTCGATGGAATAGGGGAATAATCTTCTTCATAATACTGTCGATGGCAAAGGACGGTCCAATCTACGGTAATCAGGTTGCAAACCTGATCTCTGAAAAAACAGAGGGTGCATGGAAGCCAAGTCCAGGCTCTATTTATCCAGCACTCGAACGACTGAAACACAGGGGTTTTATCGAACGGTATGAGGAAGAAGGAAAGGTCATGTACAGAATCACTGAGAAGGGTTCTACATTCATCGCAAAAATAAAGACGAGACACCTAGAGCGCTCTCCCATGGCCAAGTTCATGGGAAAACTGTGGATGGATGCACAGAATCCCGAAGAGCGGATGAGGTTCATACTGACATCTGCTCAGAACACTACGGAGTCACTTGAAGAGAACTTGAGGACAATCAGAGGAGGCTTGGAGAATCCAAAGCAATACGAGGTGTTTCTGATGACCTACGAACTCGAACTTGAAAAAGCACTGAAGATCCTCAAAGATGCCAGAAGAGAATTGGCTGAAAACCAAGAGGTGAAATAATGGAAGGAGCAATTATAGATCGAAATAATCTAACTAAAATATACAACGGCAAAGTGAAGGCAGTTATCGATCTGAATCTGTCTATCAAGGAAGGAGAAATATATGGTCTTGCTGGTCCTAACGGAGCAGGCAAAACAACCACCATCAACATGCTGATTACTAGGATTTCCCCTACCGGGGGAAAGGCCACCGTTGGTGGATTTGACATCACCAAGAACTCAATGCAGGTAAGGAAGCTGATAGGAGTGGTACCACAGGATTTCACTGCAGACGAGGACCTAACGGGCAGAGAGAACCTGACGATGGTATCGCAGTTCTACGATGTTCCAAAAGCAAAGGCACAGGAGAACATCAAGACTCTACTCAAGCTGGTGGATCTAGAAGAAGCTGCTGACAGGCTAGTCAGAACATATTCGGGCGGAATGAGGAAGAGACTTGAACTGATAATCGGGTTGGTACACGAACCAAAGATACTGTTTCTCGATGAGCCCACACTGGGTCTGGACGTTCAGACGAGAACTCAGATGTGGAACTATGTCAAGGAGATTCAGTCCAGACTGAATGTGACTATTATTCTGACTTCTCATTACCTGGAAGAGATAGACGAACTCGCAGCGAGAGTTTCCATCATAGATCACGGAAAGGTCTTGATCACTGGAAGTCCTGCGCAGTTGAAGGAGTCACTAAAGGGAGACATCATCAGCGTGACACTGACGGATCAGAAGAGTGTGGAGACCATGAAAACGATCCAGGGAGTTGTGGAGGTTACTGACGCAGGATCAAACACAGTTAGAATAAAAGTGGTAAGCGCAGACAATGATCTTCCCAAGATCATAAATTTCATTTCTCAACACGGACTGTCAACCACCAGGCTGACCGTTCAAAAGCCCACCCTGGATGAAGTATTCCTCGAATATACTGGAAAGACCATCAGGGAGGCAGAAGGAGGAGAGGATGCGAGAAAGATGGCAATGAACATGAGGAGGGCAAGACAATGAGCGGATTGTGGCCACTGACCGTAAGAGAACTTAAGAAATGGGTCAGAAATCCGACATTCTTCTTCACAGGTCTAATACAACCCATCTTCTGGATCGCACTTTTCGGAAGTGCGTTCGATATCACGAAATTCCTTTCTGGACCCAGCGGAGGAGCCGCAGCCAGCTACATACTGGATGGTGCTCCAAACTATATAACGTACATAGTTGGGGGAGTGCTCACAACGATGGGACTCTTCACCGCAATGTTTGCCGGAACTCAGATAATTTTCGATAGAAGGCTTGGTCCTATGGGAAGATTCCTCTCTTCCCCAATCAGGAGGAGTTCCATAGTTTTCTCAAAGATCATATCTTCAGTAATCAGGATCTTGCCTCAGGTCGTGATTCTGGTAGTAGCGGCCTATCTAATCCCTAACGGACTAAAGTTCCCACACGGATTCACCATTCTGGATGTTCTGGTGATGGCAACCGCAATCATCCTTATCGCGTTCATCTTCTCGTCAATATTCAGTGTGATAGCGACCAGAATGACAAACATGCAGTCGATATTCGGAATAGTCAACCTGGTAAATCTGCCACTCATGTTCGTAAGCTATGCAATGTTCTCAAGACAGATGATGGCTACCTGGCTCGGTAATGTCGCTCAGTATAACCCCGTATCTTGGTCAGCAGAGGCGATCAGAATGGTCATCATAAATGGGACTTTGACGACCTCCCAGTGGACCCAGGTTGGGCAGTGGCTTGGTGCACTAGCCATTCTCGCAATAGGTTTGCTGTCGTTTACGGCATATCTAGTCGAGAAGGAGATAAGGGACTAGATCTCTTGGAAGTACGCTCAAGGTATCAATTCACTTTTCATTTTTTTCTTATTTTTATGGGTCGTGAGCTTTTCTCAGAATGGTGTCAATTCATTGACCCAAACCTATATTTTATCTTCCAGCAACATTCGCCAACTGTGTGGGTGAATTCTTCTTCAGAGAGTACTGAAATACGGTAGTAAAGGCAATTGCCATTATGACGGTTGCAAATATAGCAATGGAATAATCTGTGTTATTTGTAAACCCTTTTGAAAGAGCAATAGATGCGATGATGATACCCACAGCTCCTCTCCCTCCAAATAGTCCCAGGGACACGGTGGGTGCAATGCTCTTCATGTACCGCTTGGAAAATATGTACGCAGCGAATCCGCCTATCGAGGTAGTTACAGCAATCAGAAACAGCAAATAGGGAAGGTATGAGACGGGTATAATCGTTATTTCAATGCCCGAGATGCTGAAAAATAAAGGAATGAAAAAACTAGAGTTGATGCGCTGGAACGTTCGCTTAAGAATTCCATAGGCATGTTCACCGATGGTGTTTTGGTGAATAATTAGACCAGAGAAGAATGCCCCCAGAACGAATGTAATGCCTATATATTCAAAAAGTACCGACGCGGCTAGCCCCATCAGTATCACTACGGCAAATATGATTCCTTCCTTCTCCCTTCTAGTAAACACATCAAGTCTTCTTATCAGAATTTCTGATTTTGATTTGAGTAACATATCAAGGAAGTACAGGCAGACAACGAATGCAGCGAGAGAGGCAGTGTCGACAGCTATTGTTAGGGCCGCAAGATGTAACGAGACTAGGATTATGAAGGCTATGGTGTCGCTCATGGCGACGCCTCCCAGGAGGCGAAGTCCATCGTCGATCTTAATCAGGCCAGACCTGACGAGCAGTACAGACGCTATTGAGATGGAGGGCACGCTGACCGATAGAGAGGTGCTGACTGCCTCGATGTACGGAAGCCTGAAAATGAAAACCGAGCCTGCAGACATAACTATGAGCGGTACGATGAAAGAGGTCAATGCAAAGCTTGTTATGTATCGCGCGTTCTTTGTGAATATATCCGCTGAGGCCTCAACACCTATCTGGAGAATAATGAAAAAAAGTGCGAGAACGCTTATTGTAGATAGCTCGGATGAAGGTACTATAATGCCAGTAAGAGCAGGGCCAAGGATAATACCCGCAATTATTGCTCCCACGACTTCTGGAAGGGAAAACCTGTTGAATATCTCCCCCAAACCGATTGCTACTATCAACAGGAGCAAAATTGAGGTAATCAAGTCGAGCATCAGAATCTCTAGATTCAAAAGCATATAAACTGTTCCAAATAAAAAGAACTGCAGAACCTCTTACGATTCCCTTTCCGGAAAGCTCTCCTGATAGTAGCGACAGTCTTATTTTTGCAATTCTTTTTCTGCGGGACTGAGCGAATTCGCGGCGACACCCGGGGGAACATAGTTGCGAGAGAGGATGGAGAACAGCAGTGATCCGACGAGTATTGTGAATATCACCACATAGAATAGGATGTTGCCAAAGAGACCGAAGACGGATGGGTCAGTGGAAAGCAGTATTCCGGCGAGAACGATCACGGTCGAACCTCTTTGAATTAGTCCGGACACTATAACCGAATCTTTCCCGAACCACTTGGTGGCTCTCTGGATAGTGAATATCTGTAAGAATCTGATCGGAACTAAAATAGCGACCAGCAGGAGGGCTACTATTACTCCACCAAAGTCAAATATGTTCACCAAGATTCCGATGTAGACATAGAAGAGAGTCATTACGAAAAAAGTGATTTCCTGATTGAAATAGCTGAGAGACTCTTTATCAACGACTCCTGAAATCTTCAAAATCTTCGAAATGGGCATGGAATTTGCAATGATTACTGAAAATACGAAGATGGTGAGAATTGCAGATGCTCCGATATAATCTGAAACGCCCCATAGGGCAAACAACACGGCAATGGTCGTAATGTAATAGTGGGGCGCAAGCGCTTGCCGCAAGACTATCAGCCAGACTATCCCGGCGACACCTCCTAGTATCAGGGCTTCGGAGATGCTCCCAAATAGATAACCAGTCAGTCCAGCGAAACTCATTTGATGATTCATCACGCTCAGAATCAGAAGAACAACAATGATGTTCATTACTGAGTTCATGATAGTTTCGACTTCGATGGTATGTTTGACTTTCTCATCCAGATTTATTCTCGATATCAAGGGCACGATAAAGGTAACGGAGGTCTCGCTTAGAACTGCAGAGAGCAGCAGTGAGTCTAGAAGTGGAATCTTGAGAAAGTAATAGAATATTGGGGTCGATATTCCCATTACAAATATGAGATCAGCAGCCGCAACTGCAATCCCTCTTGAGACAGAGTTGCCATACTTCTTCAGATCAAGCTTAAGCAGTCCACCAAACACTATCAGGATTAAGGCTACTGTTCCCACGAATCCAAGAAGCTCCCTCATGATTGAGAGGTAAACTCCCGGGATAACGCCCGTATAGTGAATGGCTACTCCTATGAGCAGTAGAAGCAGCATGTCTGGGATCTTCTTCTTTCTGAATGCAATTTCGCCAATGAACCCTAAGAACATAATGCCCGCAAGAAGTAACAGCAGCTCGTTGAGATTGATCAACGAAGTCGCATACCGTGGCTCATTATAATTCTTTTCAGGTAAAAAATACGCAACATCGAGCGGGAGACTGTTCAACAGAGAACCCTTCAGCCTAGGAGGATGGGTCACGAATTGGCCATCTTTGGTCTAAAATAAAACACCTCCACGGATGGGTGTGGCAAATTTCACCTACGGGCGCAGAGGGATTTGAACCCTCGACCTACGGCTTAGGAGGCCGTTGCCCTATCCATACTAGGCCATGCGCCCCTGTAACTCCCGTATCTTCTCCTCGTTTTAATGATTGCCGAGCAAGTGAAAGGTTTTTGCACTGTTCAAATATTATGGAGCGTGATCTAAGATGTCCTTACCAAAAGTCTCTGTTATTGGAGCTGGACAAGTAGGAGCAATGGTTGCGGAACACATTGCAATCAAAGGGCTTGCCGATGTTAATCTGTTTGATGTAGTAGATGGAGTTGCAAAGGGGAAGAGCCTCGACATAATGGAAGCGATGCCCCACTGGAATTCTGACTCTTATCTAGACGGATTCACGGTCGGACCTAATGGAGAAAACTATGAGAATCTGAAGAATTCAGAAGTAATAGTGATAACTGCAGGGCTGGCAAGAAAGCCTGGGATGAGCAGGGATGATCTGCTGTACAAGAATGTAGACATAATCAAGAGTGCAGCGGAAAACGTGAAGAAGTATTCTCCCGATGCTACGATAATTGTCGTTACGAACCCGATGGACATTATGACATATGCAACCTATAGAATTGTCTCTCCAAAGAAAAACAAAATAATGGGAATGGGAGGCACACTCGACAGCGGTCGATTCAGAACGTTCATAGCCAAGGAACTTGGTGTTTCGGTGGATGATGTTGTGGCGTTCGTCATAGGAGGCCACGGTGATGATATGGTCCCGTTTGTGCGTTACTGTACGGTCGGAGGGATCCCAATCACGGAGCTCCTGTCTAAGGAAAAGATCGACCAGATCGTGACCAGGACAAGAGGCGGCGGGGGAGAGATCGTGTCCTACTTGAAGACTGGATCTGCTTACTACGCTCCGGGGATATCTTCTACGGTCATGGTCGAATCGGTACTGAAAGACAAGAAGAGGGTAATCACCTCGCCCGCTCTACTTGATGGAGAGGTGGGAAAACATTACGGTGCAGATGGGCTGTTCGTAGGTGTTCCCATAAAAATAGGCAAGTCCGGTGTAGAACAGATCTACAAGATGTCTTTCAACGAAGAAGAAAGAAAGCTCTGGGACGTAACGGTCGGCCACGTAAGGGAGAGCGTCCAGAAGGTCAATGCGTACCTCCATCTCTGAGTACAATTCTCTATAACTTTCCTATTTTTTTTTGAATTTCCAATTATTTTAATGACAGCATTACCTGCAGATTTTCGGTCTCGTGAAACGCTGACCAGAGGATATGGTAGCCGAATGAGGCAACCATACCCACATCTGATTGCGTTGCGTTCTTAGGCTAAATCAAGTCGGATACCTGACTCTCGTTCGGTCTATGACTACCTCTGCTCTATTGGTTTGTAAGGTACATCCAGCGGTCCCGTGTAGTATTCCAGTGGTCTGACCAGCTTGTTGTTGTGCCAGTACTCGACGATATGAGACCCCCAGCCTGACATCCTTGAGGCCACAAATATGGGGGTGAAAAGCTTGCTGTCTATTCCCAGGACTCTGTAGAGTGGACCCGCAAAGAAGTCAATGTTTGGCCAAATTCCTTTCGCATTCCCTAGTTTGTCTATCATTAACTTCTCCGCTCTGAGAGCAATCTGGAGCAATTTCTTGACCTCGTCGGAAGGTTCCTTGGTAAGACTCTCCTCAAGGTAACTCCTCACTAGCTTTGCTCTGGGATCGTACGCCTTGTATACTCTGTGGCCAAATCCCATGATTCTCTGCTTCCCTTCCAGAGCCTCTTCTATGTATTTCTCTGTGTTGTCAGGATTACCAATCGCATTTATCATGTTAAGGGCAGACTCGTCAGCCCCTCCGTGGAGTGGTCCCTTCAGAGTCCCAATTCCTGTCGTCGTAGCAGCATAGACGTCGGCCAACGTTGACGCGGTAACGAGTACCGAGAATGTCGAAGCATTCGTGCTGTGCTCAGCGTGTAGTATGAACATCAGGTCAATGAGTTTACTTTCAAACTTGTTCGGTCTCTTTCCGGTAAGCATGTAGAGGAAATTTTCAGAAAGTCCAAGGGAGTTATCTGGTGGAATGAAGCTCTTCTTTTCTCTGAACCTTCCTGTTGCAGCGGCGATGGTTGGAAGCTTTGCAATCAGTGTAATCACTTTGTCAACTGTTGCGTCTAGGTCTTTGTTGCTAGGATCCTTATCGAACATAACTAGCATCGAAGTAGCAGTTCTCATCACGTCCATCGGATGGGCGACGGGTGCCATTGCTTTTATGACCTTCTTGACTTCCTCCGGCAGATCCATTCTCTCTTTGAGTTTTGTCACAAACTCTTCGTATTCTGTCTTCGTGGGCAGTTTTCCGTATATCAGAAGATATGACACTTCTTCGAAGTTGGATTTTTCGGCAAGGTCTTCAATTGAGTAGCCCCTGTACCACAGTTTCCCGTTTTGTCCATCTACCTTAGAAATTGCACTTTCGTCTACATAGATCCCTTCTAATCCATAGTTGATGGTGGGTTTGGTATTCATCACATAGGTCACCAGTTAAACAGGTTGAACGATTATAAAAGAGTGTTCGAGAGTTTAGTAAATTTATGATTTTTTAGTCTGTATGAACATGTCGTTCAGGACTCAAAGCCAACCGTGCTGGATTGATTCTATCTTAACTACCTACAACCAAATCTAGAACTGTCCAATATGTAAGCAGACTAGTTGTCTAGAGATGTTTGATAGACTCCACAGAGGATGCCCTAGAGTACCTTTACTATGCGGATCGAGATGAACGATCTGAGCACCGACCGTAACGTCGAATCTAAGCTGGAAGCTTTATCTTGCTGTCCTTGACCTTGTTTGTAAATGACCTCATTTTATCTGACAGGTCTTCGTCAATAAAGTGCTCAAAAAAGCAAGCTCTTTCTCTAGCAGTCTCCTCGTCGCATCCCATCAATTTCAACAGTTCATAAATGGAACTCTCTTTCTTGCTTAGATTGTCAAGGAGCTTTTTTCCCTTGTCCGAGAGCGTCATCCCTCTGTACTTCTGGTAGTTTATAAGTCCATCGTCGGCCAGTTTACTGAGCATCTGCGATACGGAAGCAGGTGTCACTTTCAAGAACTCGGCAATCTCAAGAGGTCGTGCGTATCCTTGTTCCTTTATGAAATGATCGATGGATTCGAGATATTTTTCCCTATCCTCGTTCGTTTTCACTTACCTAAATTGTTTAGGGAGTATTACCCTTTTTCGCATAAATTTAAATATATAAACGTTAATCGCGTTAATTCTTGAAGGAGCCCCATAAAATACGGGTACTTTTATTTTTTATTTAGAGGGTACTCGCAGTCAAGAACTGGGTGGATAATGATCATTCAATGCAGTTATTTTATAAATCAACTTTATTTTAAGAGATAAACCGTTTCAAGTTATTATATACGTTAAATATAAGAAAGAGAGTTGACAAAAAATTGAATAAGACAGATGGTAATTTGGGAAGGTGCATGGTTCAGTGGAATCGGCAAATCTAGAGGAAATAGCTAGAGAAGTTAGAAAATCTATTGTAAAAATGACCTATGAAGCAAAGAGCGGCCATCCGGGGGGGTCTTTGAGCGCGACTGAAATTCTTACATATCTCTATTTTAGTGAAATGAACATCGATCCAGCCAACCCAAATTGGCCAGAAAGGGACAGGTTTGTCCTCTCAAAAGGACACGCCACTCCGGCACTCTATTCAGTCCTTTCGATGAGGGGGTTCTTCGATCCGAGTCTACTCCATGGTTTTAGAAAGATCAACTCACTTCTCCAGGGGCACGTCGTGAATCACGTGCCGGGAATTGACATCACGGCCGGCTCTCTCGGTCAGGGATTGAGTAATGCGGTCGGGCTTGCACTTGCTGCCAGAATAGACAAGAAGAATTACAGGGTCTTTGCAATGATAGGTGATGGTGAAGCAGACGAGGGTAGCATATGGGAAGCGGCCTTGTCAGCTGCACACCTCAAGCTATCGAATCTGATCGTTTTCCTTGACAGGAACATGATTCAACTAGACGGTTTCACCGAAGAAATACTGACCCTCGGTGATCTGGAAGCAAAGTTCAGATCATTCGGCTGGGCTGCCACTACTATAGACGGTCACTCCTTTGCAGAGATTAGAAAAGCCATCGAATGGGCTAAGACAGGGGAGGGACCAAAGATGATCATAGCCAGAACGGTCAAGGGAAAGGGAGTAAAGTTCATGGAAAACAATCCAGAATACCACGGTAAACCTGCGCCTAATGAAGAGAAACTAAAAGAAGCGCTGAGGGACATCGAGGGGATGTAACTTATGATGATGTCCAGCGAACTAAATTGGCAACCAGACCTAATCAACAAGCTCGAGAAAAAGAGCGTAAGGGAAGCCTACGGAAATACGCTTGTCTCTATCGGCTCTGATAAGAGTGTTGTGGTTCTGGATGCTGATCTATCAACTTCCACGCACACATCCATGTTCCAGAAGAAGTACCCGGATAGATTCTTCAACGTTGGAATTTCCGAAAACAATATGATGGGGGTCGCATCCGGTCTTTCTTGGACGGGGAAGAAAGTATTCGTCTCTTCTTTTGCAATATTTGCAACCGGAAGGGCTTACGATTTCGTTAGACAGAGCGTGTGCTATTCCGACAGCGACGTACGAATAGTCGCCACTCACGCGGGACTTACTGTAGGAGAAGATGGAGCGACACACCAGATGCTCGAGGACATAGGACTGATGTCGGGGCTTCCAAGAATGCGGGTGATGGTCCCCGCAGACGCACTGGAAACAGAGCAGATAATCAGGTACGTTTACGACAACAGAGGACCGTTCTATGTGAGACTGTCGAGGGAGAAAGTTCCAGTTGTACACGATTCCGAGACATTCAGATATGGGAGAGCCGAAACGATCGTTGATGGCTCTGATGTTACCATAATAGCGGCGGGTATCCTCGTTTCAGCAGCAAAGGTGGCAGCCTCCTACCTGAAGAAAAAAGGCATTTCTGCAAGGGTACTGAACATGGCGACAATCAAGCCAATCGACAGGGACGCTATCGAAAAATCTGCGAGAGAAACTGGAAGAGTTGTCACAGCGGAAGAGCACAGTATTTACAACGGGCTTGGCAGCAGAGTTGCAGAGGTGGTTGCCGAGAGGTATCCCGTACCCGTGAAGAGGTTGGGCGTTAATGACGTGTTCGGCGAATCTGGAAAATCTTGGGAGCTGATGGACAAGTATGGGTTGAGTCCGATGGGAATTGTGAATAAGGTAGAGGAGATAACGAAGGTGACGATATGAAATTCTTTCTGGACACTGCAAACATAAAAGAAATCGAAGAGGGTGTTTCCTGGGGATGCGTAGATGGCGTCACCACGAACCCTACGTTGATTTCTAAGGAACTCGTTGGGAAGACAGATTTCAAGACACTCGTTAAGAAGATCCTGACTATTGTTGAAGGACCGGTCTCACTTGAGGTAACATCGATAACGGCGGACGGGATGGTAGAAGAAGGAAAAAAACTGAAGAAACTTGGAAACAATGTGGTCGTAAAGATTCCAACGACCATCGAGGGACTCAAGGCCCTCAAGGTTTTGAAGTCACTGAACATAAAGACGAACGCAACTCTCGTTTTTTCCGTTAATCAGGCACTGATGGTCGCGAAGGCTGGAGCCACTTACGCTTCGCCATTCGTCGGCAGACTTGATGATATCAGTGAGGATGGAATGTCGCTGATAGAGGACATAAGGGAGGCCTACGACAATTATGACTTTGAGACAAAAATACTGGTCGCGTCGGTAAGACACCCCATCCACGTAAAAGAGGCAGCTTTAATCGGAGCTGACGTTGCAACAATGCCATTCGACGTGTTCAAGAAACTCATCAATCACCCTAAAACGGAAGAGGGGCTCAAGAGATTCTTGGAAGACTGGGCAAAGATCGACAAGAGCAAACTGATGTTTTGATGGCGAAAGTACTCGCAATAGCCAGCCCAGCAGATCTGGATGCGGTCGCATCGATCTACCTTCTGAAGAGAGCGATCAAGGACGATGTAGAGGTTAAGTACCTTGACCACAGCGTAATAGATACCTCCGAGGCCGACTACATTCTCGACTCTCCGCACGGAAGGGCACGGATAATGAGGTTCGACCATCACGATACAAAGGACTGGACGTGCTCGGCCATGAAAGTCGTAGAACACTTCGGAATGGGAGAACCGGAGAGACGGCTCGCAGAAGCAGTCTGCTGGCAGGACAACGCAGGATGGCGATCTCTGGGAAGGGATGGTATGGACAACCTCCTGGACACGGCCTTGAAGAGTCTTATGGTTGCGGGGCATAAACCAGATGAGTTCGACAGAGTCTTCAAGACCATTTTTGATGCGATGTTAACGAAGTTCGAGGAGGATGGAAGAGTGGTAAAACAGATCGGAGATAGCATAATCTTCCGCAGCGAGAACAATGAGGTCCTCACCATCCGCGGAGATTTTCCAAAGGATGTCGTATTCCAAGAGTTCTCGCCCCAGTTCCTGGTGAAAGTATCGAAGTGGGGAATTTCTGTCACCAGAACGGCAAAGTTACAATCTCCAGACCTCAACGATTTTAAGGAACACATAGGAAAGTTGGACAAAAAACACCTTGATAAGTGGTTCTTCCATCCTCAGGGTTTCTATCTGGGATACGCGACGGATCCAGACAAGAATGAAAGAGTTCCAGTGGATCCCATAACATTCTCAAGAGACCTTTTTTCCTTTGTGAATGGAAAACAAAATCCCGCATAGTTTTGCCAGAAAAACAAAGAAAAGCTTGATAATTAACGAACACTACACCGCCATGCAAAAATTCAAGGACGTACAGTCTGAGGCTCCGGAGAGCAACTACAGACTGGACAGGGTAGGTCTTACAAATGTTACGAGACCGATCACCGTACAGAGGAAGAAGAAGACCATAACACTCATCCCCACGTTCAGAGTGTTCGTGGATTTGCCCCCATCAAGGAAGGGTAGCGATCTTTCAAGAGATATAGAGGCAGTGGAAGATGTTGTTGAGGGAGAAGTTGAGGGGAGAACGAAAGGTATAGAATATGTTGCAGAACTGATAGTTGAAAAATTGCTTGCAAGACACCCCTATGCTACGTCTGCAGAGGCAGAGCTCACAGCTGATTATTTTCTAGAAAGGACTAACCCGAAGGGAAGGAAGACTACCGAAAGATACCTGATCAAGGGGAAAGCGATAAAAAGGGATGGTGAAAAAGCAAAGCGGTACATAGGAATTACTGCAACCGGTATCACCGTTTGTCCGTCTGCGATGAAAACGGTTTCCGCACTGATGAACAGGAAGGTAGATTCGCCTCCATACATTTCTCACAATCAGAGGAACGACGTATCAATTCTCATGGAAGTTCCGCATGGGTGGGACGTCGAAGTGAATGAACTCATCGATATCGCAGAACAATCAATGAGTGCCCCAACATATGAGCTATTGAAGAGAGAAGAGGAGGGGATGCTCGTGCTTCAAGCACATCAGAATCCAAAGTTCGTTGAAGATGCGGTACGGGATGCAGTCAAACTGATCGTGAAGAGATATGCGAAGATGCCGGATGATGTCTCCGTGAAAGTCACAAGCGAGAGTTACGAAACAATACACAAGCACAATGCATTCGCGGAAAAATCTGGTACACTGGGTGCCCTGAGGAGCGAACTTAGCTAAGACCAGAATCTTCTGTTCTTTGCAAATTCCACTTCATTTATCAGTATTTTTTCCAGCAGTTCATTCTCTGATTTTGAAGGGACTTCCAGTATCCTGGAAGCACTCTCTGGTCCAATTCCATGGGCCGCGAGGACTAGCAGAGCCCTGTCCTCATACATTCTCAACAGGTGGTAGGAAGTTCTGATCTTCCTCAGCGTTTCAGCGGACATCTTATGCATGTTCTCTATCTCGTATGGTTTTATGGGTGCAATTCTGGGGCTGCTGCAGAATATGCACCTGCGCTCCTTTAGGTCTTGAACTCTATTCTTGAATGTTCTGTGACAGCTGAGACAGTAGAAAGCCATCTCTTCAGAGAGGAGCCTCCTCCTGACCGCAGAAAGTATGGGGGCGGTAGGTCTGATAGGCATCATCTTCTCCTTGAGGCTGCTCATGTAGAGCTTGGAAGAACTGGAGAAGGCACCGCTCGTTTGGATCTTCATCTTTCCGGACGAGATCAGACCACTCACCCTTGAGAGGCCGTCGATATCCAGGTAGTCCCATTTGAACTTCTCAAGCGCTTCTGTGAAAAAGGGGGTGTCTCTGTGGAAGGCAAAAATCCTATCAACTCTGATCCTGCTAAAGTCACTCTCTTTTGAAATCACACCGAATTTCTTAGCAACGTTTATGGTGCTGTACTGAAACGTTTTTGACTTTTCCACATATCTCTCCAGATTCGGAAATTCATCCTCGATGTGTTCTAGGATGTCTACGATCTCGTCCACCCTGTATCTCATATTGCCCTGAATGACTATGTGATAAGGAGAATTGTCGAAGAGGAATGATTCTCCGTACTTCTCAGAGAGTCTGAAAGTTATCATGAGCGCAAGAGTGTAGTTCGCTTTTGTTCCAGCCGTTAGTTGTATGATCGTAGTGACACCCTCTTTTTCCACACGCAGTAGGAGGTCGTTGGCCGTGGTCTTTCTAAAATCCCTGATCTTCTCCTTGGTGAAATCGTCAAGGTTGTCGTTGAGTACCTCTTCCCTCCTCTCCCTTCCAACCTCCATTGCTATCTCGAACGGGACAGGTATCTCCTCGCCAGACCAACTGGGAGGGACGGATATACCCTGGATAAAGTCAACGTAGATGTAGCGCTCCTTGATTCCGAGAACCCTCCACGTGCTTCCCTTCAGCGTGAATGTAGATCCAACGTCTATTTCTGTAGCAACGTATCCCTCATCAAGGAAACCTATAATCTTGGCCGTGCTTGATTCCTTGACTACATACCTCTTCTCGTCGGGTATCATGGAGATGTTCTCTATAAAGTACTTCAGCGTCCTCCCGCTCTTCCGGATCACCCTCGATTCGGGATCATATCTTATGACGTAAATCGAGGACAGGAATGTGACCAGTGATTCCAGCTCCTCACTGGTGAGAGAGCTGAAATTGTTGACCCTCCTGAATATCTCGAGGGCCTTATCCAAGGTGACCTGTCTTTCAGAGTGAACCAGTGCCATAATCTGATTTGCAACCACAATCAGTGGTTTTTCCCTGATCTCGACGTTCTCTATCTCATTTCCCTCTGCGAATTTAGAGATTACAGACCCCTCTTCGGATTCTATCTCGTTCATTGCTACTATCTCGCCTCTGGAGGTCTCCGCTAGCCTGTGCTTTCCTCTACCCACCCTCTGAACCAATCTGATGACCTGTCTGGGTGAATTTACCTGGGCTACAAAATCAACGGATCCAACGTCTATTCCCAGCTCCATGCTCGATGTGCATATGATGCCCCTTACCTTTCCCCTCTTGAAATCTTCCTCAATCTTTGTCCTTATATCCTTTCCCAGGGATCCGTGGTGGACCTCTACAAGTATCTTCTCGTCGACCAACCTGAGACGCATGACGATGTCCTCTGCGGTTGCTCTCGTGTTTGAGAACACGATGAACTGCCTGCCTGAATTGTAGAGCTTCATAATGTAGTCCACAATCTGCGCATAATTTTCATCAGAACCAATTGTGTCCTTGAATGATGCTAGAGCTCCGTTCGGCATGGACACACTGATGTCATATCTCTTCGATGTTCCAGCCCTGAGTATTTTGTAATTCCCGTCAAAGAAGAGGTTCTTTGAGACTTCCTCAGGATTGCCTATAGTTGCTGAGATCGCTATGATCTTGAATTCGGGCGATATCTCTCTCATCCTGGAAAGACCGATCATGAGCTGCCAGCCCCGCTCGTCGTTCAGGAGCTCATGGACCTCGTCTATTATCACGTACCTGACGCTCTGGAGATGATTCCTGATCTTCTTCCCACTGACTATGAGCTGCAGGGTCTCTGGAGTGGTGATCAGCACCTGTGGTGGGTGAAGCAGCTGATATCTTCTCTCGCTCTCACTGCTATCGCCGTGCCTTACTCCAACCTCTAGGTTGAAAGCCTTTCCATAAAATTCAATCCTAGACAGAACATCGCGGTTGAGAGCCCTAAGGGGCGTGATGTAAATGGCACCAAATCCATGGATCTTTTCCTTGGCTTCACTCAGTCTGTAAAACACTGGAAGGACTGCGGCTTCTGTCTTTCCGCTTCCGGTTGGAGAGGTGAGAAGAACGTTCTGGTTCTTCAGGATCTCCGGGATTCCAATCTTCTGCGGTTCAGTAAATTCACTAAACCCCCTCTCCCTAAGGACCTGCAGTAGCCTCTGTTCCACTGATACATCTGACCGCTCTACCATGCCTTAGGGTGATGCCAAGAGAACTTAAAACTAATTGCCCAGAGGTTCCTCAGGAAATTATTTAAATCGTGTACAACTTGCGCCTTGATGCTAGGAAAGATGGGTCTTAGACCCTATTCGATCTATGAGATTAGAGACCTAACAAGGGGTGAACCAGATAGCCCCAGAATAGCGAGTTTCAAGCTAAGACCCAAGGACGGTTCAAAATTCAGTTTTGTTCCGGGGATGTTCTCATCCCTCTTTCTGAATCCGGATGACAAGCTGTTCCGTTCTTATTCCATTGCCTCGTCTCCAACGGACGATCAAATGGAATTCATGATAGAACTCATAAACGGAAGATTCACCAGTCAACTCGCCAATCTAAAAGTCGGGGATGAAATATTTGTCTCTGAGCCAAGAGGGGCATTTCTGTATGAACCCACTGACGCACACAGCGACCTCTTCTTAGCTGCTGGAATAGGGATCGCTCCATTCTTCTCTATGCTGAGGTACCTAAAGGGCAAGGAAATGAAAAGGGATGTCTATCTGTTTTACAGCGTAAAGCACAAGGACGATATCGTCAATCCATCCGAGCTCGAAGGATTCAAGGAGCTGGGACTTAACATAATCTATACCGTAACCAGGGATCCAGAGAATGCGCTATGGAAGGGAGAAAGAGGAAGAATCAACACGCAGATGATTCAGAATCACGTCAGTGATTATGTATCGAGGACCGTCTATCTCTGCGGTGGCATAAAGTTCGTTAAGGATATAGTTACGGAGTTGAAGGACAGGGGAGTAAAAGACGAGGACATCAAGAGAGACATCTGGGGAGAATGAATTAGCAAACTTCTTTACCAATATCGATTAGTTAGATAACGAGTGCAGAACGATTATTAAAAATCTATTGGGGAGTCTGAGTAAATTGATTCATATTCAGAACAGGAAACCTGAAGCATAGAATATCCAAAAGTCATAAAGCAAATCTCTCAGAAAAACGCATTAAAAGGAAAATTAAAGAAAAAAATAAAAAAAGGGAAAAATTAGTTTAAGCGTACTGTAGAGCCGAGTATATCACGAAGGACCATCCAACTGCAACATTCTCTGTAGGCAATAGAGAGCTTGGGACGAATGAAGAGCTGTAGTATGCTGGTCCAACACCCTGAACAGTTCCAACGTACAAGAACATGTTTATGTCCGCCTTCATTGCTATATAGTTATCCAGAGTCACTTGAGTATTTCCTGCTGCCGTAGGTGGCTGCGTATTGGCATTATCAAGGGCGTTCCACATCGTCGTTATCATGCCCCACTGCGCGTTCATATCAGCTATCTGGGCTGTACTCATTCCCTGTGAGGTAAACCATGCTGTGTTGTTGAACACTGCTGGGTCTACTCCATCGGGGTAGGAATAGATTCCAAGGTGGCCGATTATAGGTGCAGTGAAATCAGCAGCTGCTGGATAGTCATCGATCCATCCCAGGTAGTATATTGGCATCGGATTTGATCCGGGTCCACCTAGTGATGTATCAGTAACTTCTTGACCGAACGGAATGTCCACAAGATCGATCTGTACTTTTCCTCCAGTTACTGTGTTGAGCACAGATGCCCATACACCTACCATTGCATCCTGTGATACTGATCCGGACGCATCAACAATTGGGATATGGTAGACGGTGCTCGACTGGGAATAGTTGGTCTGGTTCCAGTAGTGCTCTGCAAGGGCAACATCTGCATTCATCTGGTTCGCTGGATTCGGTCCAATGTTCGTTATGTTCGCGGGGAAGTTCCCTATGCCTGTTGGCAGTATACCAGACTCTGCCGCAAGTAATGGAATACCATCAGCGGAGTTGAGGTCATTGATATAGTAGGAGAAGTTGAAGGCATAAGTGAATGCTGCTCTCACGCTCAGGTTGTCGAAGAAGCTTGCTGGTGCATTGAACTTGCTGTCCAGTGTTTTTGCTCCAGTGACGTTTATGTCAAAGTTAAACGCCCAGAAGAAAGTATCCATCTGAGTTGCTATCTGTGAGGACAGCGTTCCAGACGATACAAGCGATTGCATCAGTGGAATCTCGGTGACGGTTGCTGTTCCTAGTGCGAATTGAGCGTATCCTGACTGTAGCTGACTTACCGCTTCCTGTTGATTACTCAGATATTCCAGAATGATCTTTGGTATCAGATTTGCTGCAGCGACTCCATTCTGGGTCTGGTCATAGTATGTGTTCAGAGTCAGTACGATTTCTCCAGGCTCGTTCAGCGTGAGCTGATATGGCCCGGTTCCCATAGGATTGTTCTTGATGAATTGGTTCCAGTTGGGTACTGAGCTCGGGGTAGTTGCACTGTTCGAGAAGTACTGGAATGAAGTGGTGCTGTTTCCTGGGGCTGCTCCATGGGCTGCTAGGTAACTAGCATCCTGGATCATAGAAACGGTTGGTCCTGCCAGGAACTGGAAGAATATTCCAGTGACTCCGTAGTTGTAAACTTTCACCGTTGGGACTCCGGTCTCGTTCATGAAACCTGCTAGCTCGTTCGAGAACTGAGCAGTTACATTCTGAGAGCTTGAGCCCACATAGCTAACGTTAGCAATAACTGGTGTCGAGGGCAGTAGGTGGAATGTCACTGTCTGAGTTGAATTGTCGTATGTTATTGCGTGGTGGATCCAGAAGTAGCTCGTATCGAATGGACCGTATATGCTGAGTCCAGGCAGTAAGCCCTGGTCAAGTATCCAGGCCGCAGTAGCAGAATTGTTACCGAAGAGCATGGACCTTGCAAAGCTCTCGAACACGTCGTATGCGTTTACGTTGTCTCCGTTAGAGAACTTTATGGATGTGTTGACAAAGAACGTTATGTTCGTGAAATTTCCGCTTGTGACTATTCCTCCGTTGGCCACTGAAGGAACATACGAGGCTATCTCAGGATGGTATGTGCTGGTTGATGTGCCATTGTATCCCAGTAGGAATTGGTATATCTCGTACACGACTTCGTAGGACTGAGTATCGTAGGACAAGCTCGGATCTAGTGTTCTCGGATTTCCAGGTAGGAATTCAGCATTCACGACTTGGCTCTTATCAACAGTGACTTTCGAGATTGTCTTTGAAACGCTGTAGTTACCCGCATAAACTGTCATCTCGTATGTACCATTTACGGTCGCACCAGATGAGTCGTTGCTGGTCGTTGTCAGCGCTACTGTGTGCAGTCCCGATGCGAATGTCAGATTTACCGTTTCAGGATATGCACTGGAGTTCGTGTTGCTGTTGGTAATGATGCTGGTTCCGTTGTCTACATTCCATGTGAAGGAATGTATCGTGTAGGATACATCGCTTGGAACTTCTGATCCAACTACCAGTGGAACCGAGTCATAGAATCCTTGGAAGGTCATGTTCACGAATCCGCCAGCTGGAATTGTTTGGTTTCCAGATGTGGAAGACCACTCGATCGGTCCGTATATTGCTCCAGGTGTTGGAGTTAGGGGTGGCTGTATTGTGATTTGCTGCAAAGAAGAGTTGCCCGAGGCAGTTACGTTAGGACCAACTGCGTATACAGACACAAGGTAGCTCCCTGGGTTTTTGAATGAATGGGTTACTGCTGATGCGTTGCTTGTCGTCATTGTTGTTCCATCACCAAAATTCCAGACTACTTTTGTCCAGGTGTACCCGGACGGAGTTCCAGGGAAGAAGGTTATGCTCGACCCTGCAAGTGCTGCTACTCCACTAGCCGATGGCGCTAAGGCCAGCGTCTGTTTTGTTGGGGTTGTAGGTGCACGGTATGTCAACGCGATAGCTATTCCGGCTATTATGACTATCACGATGACTGCAACCACTACCCATTTCACAGCTGAGCCCTTCTTTGGTGGCGCGGGGCTAGGCTGCGAAGTTGTCGGTTGTGTCATAAAACATCACCCCAGTACTCATAAATCGTACTTAAACGTTTCTCACTCTCGAACACGTGTATTTCACGTGTTTTCAAGCGGCTGAGAATTAACCCTGCTTAAATATTGCAGATATGAATAAATAAGGTCCTACGAATCGAACCTAAAGAGTCGTTTGTATATCGCATATTCGATGTACACAATTGGAATGAGTGCGATGATAGTTCCAATCGAGAGTATCAGATCAATTCTGTCCTTATATCTGAAGTAACCCTCCACGAACTGAAGGTTCAGAAACAGGTCGGCAAGCATGCAAAGTATCACGTACCAGTACCTTGCAAGGTCTTCTTTCGCCCACTGTCTCCAGCTCTTGCCGGGCTGCTCTACGAGTTCCTTCCTCTCTGAGCCAGTTACTTTCTTTGGAATCAGCAACTAATCTCCTATACTCCAAGGGGAATTTGTCTATTTTGCAGTTTCTCTAGTTTTCTTGATGCCGCTGCTTGAGGTCTCAGTCTTCAGTATTTCCTCTGCAAAGTGGCACGCAACTATGTGTCCTGCCCTTATCTCCTTGAGTTTTGGTTCCTCAGTACTGCATATCTCCTTTGCAAACCTGCATCTGGTATGGAATCTGCACCCTGAGGGTGGATTTGCAGGTGACGGCACGTCACCGCTGAGCACGAGTCTCTGTCTCTTGAACGTCGGGTCGGGTATGGGTATGGCACTTATGAGAGCTTGAGTGTATGGATGGATCGGAAACTCGAAGAGCTCGTCGGTCAGGGCCTCTTCCACAATTTTGCCGAGGTACATTACTATGACCCTGTTGCTGACCGCCCTTATGACCGCGAGATTGTGCGTGATGAACATGTAGGTCACGTTGTATTTCTTCTGTAGGTTCTTCAGAAGACTCAAGATCTGTGCCTGCACCGACACATCGAGCGCAGAGGTTGGCTCGTCCAGCACTATGAATTCAGGCTTGACGGCTATTGCCCTTGCAATGGCTATCCTCTGTCTTTGGCCACCACTGAATTCGTGAGGGAACCTGTAGAGGTGGTCCTCGTTAAGTCCCATCTCCGTTACGATATCCAGTACGTACTTGTTTGCCACCTCTCCTCTTAGTCTGACCCTTGCTCCTGTGCCATCGTTCGTTCCATCCTCCTTTGGAACTCCATTGATTCTTATTGGTTCCGCTATGACATCCTTTATCAGCATCCTCGGGTCTAGGGAAGAAACTGGGTCCTGAAACACTATCTGTACTCTGCTCCTGAAATCCTTTCTCTTGCTTCTGCTCTTGTAGATGTTGTCCTTGGTCGTGCCAAGGATCTTCTTCTCTTCTTTCTTTAGCTCTCTAGCTCCGTTTGCTGTCAGTTCAGTGTAGAGTCCTTCCAGTTGGTTTACGCTGGCCTCATCTGGCTTGTAGAAAAGAGCACCGGTCGTTGGTTCGATGAGATCCAGGATCACTCTACCGAGTGTGGTCTTACCGCATCCGGATTCTCCCACTACTCCAACGGTCTCTCCCTTGTAGATGGTCAGGTTGACGTCATCCACGGCATGTACATAGCCTAGAGTTCTTCCGGATATACCGCCCTTGATGGGGAAATACTTTCTGACTCCAATTGCCTTCAGCAGAATCTCACTCATTTATCTGACCTCCTTTCCCGTGAACAGATGGCACGCCACTGTATGGCCCTCGGACGTCTCAATTGTAGGCGGCACTTCCACTAGGCACCTGTCAAATGCAAACTGGCACCTGGGATTGAACCTGCATCCCGCTGGCGGAGTGATGAGATTCGGAACCGTACCGCGTATGATGTTGAGCTTCTTGGTGGGATCGTCTACCCTTGGTATCGACTGAAGTAGACCGATGGTGTATGGATGCTTGGGGTTGTGGTAGAGTTCAAGTGAAGGTGCAGTTTCCACAACGTTTCCCGCGTACATCACCACGACTCTGTCCGCCATTTCAGCGATCACTCCAAGGTCGTGCGTTATGAGAATAATCGAGGTGCCCCTATTCTTCTTTAGGTCCCTCAGCAGCTCCAGTATCTGGGCCTGTATCGTAACGTCCAGAGCAGTCGTCGGCTCGTCCGCTATAAGTATCTGCGGATCATTGGAGAGTGCGATAGCTATCACGACCCTCTGAAGCATTCCTCCAGAAAGTTCGTGAGGATAGTTCTTCAGGATCTGGAATGCGTTCGGGATGTTGACCGACTCAAGAAGTGCGAGTGCCTCCCTTCTGGCTTCACTTACGATCGGATCGGGATTCTTCTTCTTGAGCTTCTTCGTCAGTCTGTTGAGTTTTGTTTTCTTCGCTTCTTTTGTCAGAACTGATATTATACTGTCTCTCTCCTGCTCACCTACCTCTCCCAGTAGTTTCTCCTCCAGGTCATCTATTTCTATTGAGTGTTTGAGCAGTTCCTCGTACTTTTCCTTCTTCTCAGAAAACTTGGTTGCTTCATCAATAAGCATATCAAGATGTTTTTCTACGGAATCTTTCCCCTTTTTCAGATTCTTTATCTTGGACAACTCCGTTCCAACTTCGTCGTTGAATTCTGCCCCGATCTCACCACTTTCCCTGAACGACTTTAGGTCCGGTAGGTGCTCTGATGCAGACTTTATGACCTTGAGAATCTTTGTCATGCTGTGGAGGTATATCGACTCAATTATCTGATCCTCAACAGTGTAAACCGGATTCAGAGCGGCCATTGGTTCCTGGAATATCATTGAGATGTATCTTCCTCTTATCTTGTTGTAGAAGTGCTCGTTCTTTTTGATCACATTGTTGTGGTGTTTTATCTTTGGCCTCTTCTTGAGGATAATCTCTGCTTCCTGATCTATTCCCCTCATCAGATCGTAATTGCCCATCCTTATCTGACCGGAAATGATTCTTCCTGGTGGATCTGGTATTAGCCTCATTATGCTAAATGCAGTGACAGATTTTCCACACCCTGTTTCGCCAACTATTCCTAGGACCTCACCCTTGTTCAGAGTGAACGTAACATCTTCAAGCGCTTTGACTACTCCGTCGTAGATAAAGAACTGTGTCTTTAGATTCTTCACAACTAGTGCTTCTTCCATTGAGCTCACCTTCTCATCCTAGGATCTAGTACATCCCTCAGTCCGTCACCAAACAAGTTGAGAGACAGAACGAATAGCAGTATCACGAGTCCCGGAATAGTGATTGTCCACGGATAGTTGTATAAAGCTGCTCCAGCATAGGCCGAATTGGACGCAGCCGATATGATGTTTCCCCACTCGGCAAAACCCGGGCCTGCGAATGTGAACCCAAGGAAAAAGAGTGCTGCAAGCGTGAGTATGACATTTCCATAGTCTAGGGACATCTGAACGAAGATCGGATAGATTGAATTCGGGATGATGTGTTTGATCACAGTTCTGAGAGACGAAGAACCGGCAGCCACAGAGGCTTCCACGTACTTCTGTTCCCTCACGGTAAGAACTTGTCCACGCACTACTCTCGTGTAGGTGGGCCACCATATGATAATGAGAGCACCTATCATCACGTTTTCATATCTTCCCAACACCGTCAGGAATGCAAGTGCTATAACAATGGTTGGCAGTGAGAGAAAGATATCCGTAACCCTCATTATGGCCTCTCCCAGCACCCCACCCTTGTAACCAGCTATGCTTCCAAGAACTACACCGATCAGGGCTCCGCTTATTACAACGGCTGAAGCGAGTATTAGATCGTTCCTTGCCCCCTTGACTATTCCTTCGTATATGCTGTACCCTCCGAAAGTGGTACCAAGAGGAAATTGACTGTACTTGAAGGGCGGGAGAGGATTGAAAACTATCGAATGACCCTGAAAGAGATAGTACTGTTTCATCATCAGAGGATTCCCTCCAATGATCTCAGGCCCAACTATGGCAATTAAGACGTACGCAATGACAACGGCAAGTCCTATTGTAGCCAGAGGGCTCCTGGTC
Source organism: Thermoplasmata archaeon (assembly GCA_021787125.1). GTDB lineage: Archaea > Thermoplasmatota > Thermoplasmata > Thermoplasmatales. The sequence continues at coordinate 36,616 of JAJYMI010000060.1, forward strand.
AGGAAATAGAAACTCCTCTTGGTTGATTCGAGACGCTTTTTGAGGGCCCTCGAAAGAGGGGTACCAACAGTTTGAGTGGTCATTCGAGCCTCACCCTCGGATCCAGGTAAGAATACATGACATCAACTATTAGATTCGCGGCCACTATGATTAGCGTGAAAACGAAGGTCGTCGCCATAACCGAAACCATGTCATTATTGTAAGCTGCTTCGTACAGCCATCTTCCCATGCCTGGCCAGTTGAACACAGTTTCCGTGACGACAACACCGGCAAGAAGACTTGCAAAAATCAGGCCCAGTACGGTCGTAGTCGAACCCAGCGCATTTCGTCTGGCGTGCTTCTTTATGACGAATTGTTCTGGAACACCCTTAGATCTGGCGGTTCTTATGTAATCCTGTCCGAGGTTTTCCAGCATGCTCGATCTCATGAACCTGATGATAACTCCAAAGGTCGTGAGGGCAACCACGAGGGCAGGCCAGAAGACATACCAAAGTGCATTGAGGAAGGCAGCAATGTCTCCATAATACAACGTATCAATAAGCAAGAATCCAGTGGGACGTGAAAGACCACCTGTCACATAGAATGGCGCAGGGGTCCCAGCGCTGGTAAGGCCATAGACAGACCAGTTGAGCTGACCATTACCATACAGCGTCAACCAGTGCGGTATCGGGCTGGTAGGGGCAAGCATGATCAGTACCAAGAGCCCCAGCCAGAAAGTGGGCATCGAAACAGCAGCCATTGCACCCAGTCTGGTCAAGTGATCCGGTATCCTGTCCTTCCTTACAGCACTCAGAACTCCGAGTGGGATTCCGAGGGCCAGAATGATTAGAGTAGCTATTAGGGCTAGCTCTGCAGTTGGTGGGAACCTCTTCATAAATTCTACAACAACAGGAGTTCCCGGATCAATGTCACCCGGAGATACAAAACCCCAATTACCTGTAAATAGAGCTCCAAGATAGTAAAAGTACTGAACGTATATAGGTCCGTCGAGGTGAAGTTCTTTCCTAATCTTAAGGTACTGAGCATATGTGTGTATCTTCCCTTCATATTCAGTAATGAGAAGATTTATGTTAATGTGTGAAAGATAGAAAGTTATGAGGGTTACCCCGATGATAACGGGAATGAGTAAGAGCAGTCTCCTGATGATATAGATGTAGAGCTTCAAACCTCTTCCACTCCATTTCGAGGATTGAAATGCCCTTATTATATTTTCTTGCCAAAGAGAGAATGGATTGCACAAAATCTCACTCTCGCAAGTTCCGGATGCGGATATGGAGTTCTTCGAAAGTCCTCGTATCTAGTCCAACTTTTGAATTCAAATCATTGACGAAAATTTTCTGCTTTTGCACTCCTTCCGTATCCATTCAGAATGCACAGGATGAACGTTTATGTTCTGACCTTGTTTCGACCGTCTCCACTTTCAAAGTCTCAATCGATGCGTCAACACTCAACCGTTTGAACCTCTCTTTGGATTCGTTAATTTCTTCCACGCGCGGAAGCGGTAACCATTTCAAAAAAACAATCAGGTTGAGAAAGTGATCGTAAAGGGACTGGTCACACGGACGTTGGCAAGCTTGGATGCGTTCCCGTTAAAGAATTCCAAGTAATAGACTCCGGAAGGAAGATAGATGTGGACAGAAGTGCCTGTGGTCGCCCCTGTCGTATAAATGTAGTTCGGCATTCCGCTAGAGTTTTGGGAGAGCAGTTCTGTCTCGTTGAAGACATAGAAGGTTATTGGATAAGTCGATACAAACGCTCCAACCAGAGTAGAGTTGTAACTCAAGCTCTCCTTGTACACCGCATAGCTGCTAGGGTTGACATACACCGTTGAGTTGTTCTGAATGAGTGTTTCCGTAAGGTCGCTTAGATTGACGGTCACACTTGTACTCTGAACGCCCCTATCGTAGTTGTGTGCGACAGCGAACATAAGAATTATGACTATTGTCCCGGAGATTATGGCCGTTAAGATTTTTGCCCTCTGGCTCCTCCTCTCCGCTCTTGTCAGCAGGGACTGGCTCCGGTCTCCACTCACGGTAACTAATACAAATTAAGCGTAATAAACTTTGACTCGCTGCAAAAGCAAAATAATGTCTCTAAATCATCACTCCAGATTGAAACCAATGGACGCAGAGAGGTCCCGTCAAAACCCATCGCTTCCTAAGATGGATGTCACAATACATACTCTCCTATCTTCTTGGGAAACAGCACTACTTGAGAAATGTCTTCTGAGCCTGTCAGGAATCTGACAAATCTCTCTATTCCAATCCCAAATCCTGCAGAAGATGGTATACCCCTCCTTGCTGCCTCCAGAAGAAGAGAATAGTCCTGTTCCCGCTGTCCCTTCCTGTGGATCCTGCTCACGATTCTTTCGTACTCATATTCTCTCTCTCCTCCGCTAATTGCCTCTCCGTAACCGTGCGGATAGACCAGGTCCATATCCATCAATATCCCTGCCTCCTCATCCTTTTCTCTGTCGTAGAATTCTCTCTCTTCTAAGGGTATATCAATAATCCAGAAGGGTTCCTTCGCCTCAGAACTCATTACAGTTTCGAAACTCTTGCCATATTCACTTACAGCATCAAGGAACTTCATTCTCCGGAACGGTCTCTTGTATTTCCTCAGGTACGGGTTCAGTTTTTCAGAATCGATCGATCCCTTGACTCTCACTATGGCATCATCTATCATCCCTTCTGCGAGTGCCATTACGAAGTCTCTGCCCTTTCCCTTTACCTCAAGGTCCAACTGGGTGAACTCTGCGAGGTGTCTTCCAGTGTTCTTTCTCTCTATGGGTTCGATTCTAATGTTAGGCGAGAAGGAATAGATCCTGTCAAAGTGGACTAGGGCCAGCTGTTTGTGAAAGATCATCGACTTAGTCAGCCTGTACTTGTGGCCATAATAACTGAGAGTTGGATCGTCAACTGGATGGTTCAGGGGATCAGAAATCGGTGAGATTATCACCGGATTGATTTCGAGAAAGCCTCTCCTGTCAAGATAACGCTTCATGCTTCCCCGTATCAGAGTGTTCACCTTTGTCCCCGTCAGAATTCTGTCCCTATCTCTTCCAAAGAAATCGGCAATCGGACTCACATCAGTCATGCGTCCACTATTTGACCTTAGCGGATTACCTTTTGTCATATTTTTATGAACAAAATGCATAACAAAAGTTATATATTTTAATTATTACCAACATTATGAAAGAATTTGACAAAATTGATAATCAAATTGTCGAATATCTTAGGGAGAATGGAAGAGACCGTGTCACGGAGATAGCCGATGAGCTTGATCTGAACCGAGTAACGGTTGCTCAGCGAATAGAAAAACTGGTAAGTTCGGGCGTTATCGAGAAGTTCACGGTCAAGCTGGACTATGAATCGATGGGATTGGACGTTCTTGCATACGTGTTCATATCTTTCAAGAAGACGGGCAAAACTACACAAGAAGAGCTCGCGCACATAATATCAAAACTGGATGGCGTGGAAGAGGTACACATAATTGCGGGCGAATTTGATATAATAACAAAGGTTAGAGCAAAGAACCTTAGAGAACTTGGGGAGAAAGTGGTGAACAAGATACGAGGATATCCGGGAGTGGAGACAACATTTTCTCACCTAGTCTTCCAGACGATAAAGGACTGAATTGGAGAGGAGATTTTTGCCTTGGGGTCTAAGTGGATGCTGACCTTGACACAAATTCCATCAGCGTCAGTGGAAAACGCAGCGGAAGAGAGTACAGCATGTACAGCAGTGTCTTGGAGGGGTAGTCCACGTCTCCTATCTTGTTGATTCCTGAAAGACTGGAACTGACGATGGGTACCCACACTCCATAGTGCTTTTCGTACCTATCAAGGAGCTTCCGGATCTTATAGTCCCTCCTAACCTCAGCACCAAAAGAGCTGGACCAGTTTTTTTCGTATTCATTAAGGACATTGTCCCCTCTCTCTATCGCACTTGAAAGGGCATCTCCAGACTTGATGGCAGCATAGAGTCCGCCACCGGTAGTAGCCTTGCTCAGGCCGGCAGCATCACCGATCAGAAATGCGTTTCCTCTTCCAAGCTCTGTTGGCCCGATTGGAATGAGTCCTCCCCTCCTTCGCACAACGGTATCATTTCCTACCATGCCTTTGACTACAGCTTCGCTGTTCACTCCTGAAGCACCAATCTCGACTTCTTTCCCGCTCGGTATTTCCCAAGAGAAAAAGTCCGGTGTCTTTCTCCGATCGAGGCTTATCTTCACTCTATCCGATCTTCTGGATAAATCGAACTGGAGGGAACTGAGCAGTTTGGGAGCTCTTATGCCAAGGCTTCTCCTTACAGAACTAGCGGGTCCATCGGCTCCGATGACGTATTTAGCCTCCACTCTTTCAAAGCCCCTCTTGGATTTGATCGTCGCCAAAATACCATTATCTCGTTCGTGGAGTTCGGTCAGCATGGTCATGAGCGACAAATCGGCGCCTTCCGACATTGCTATGTCTGCAAGTTTCTGGTCCAGGGACACTCTATCTACGACTCTCATTCGTTGGGAGTTCAAGGAAAAAGATCCGAGTGGGGTGGATATCTCAGCCGCTGATGGTCTATCAATAACCAAATCCTCTCCGACTATGTCGACCACTCTCTTGTCAACGAGTCCAGAACAGTGGTTGGGGACTCCCACTCTCTCTTTAAGGTCGACCATTTTTACCCTGAATCCCCTCCTGGAGAGTTGACAGGAAACGTTGGATCCTGCAGGTCCAGCGCCTATCACGAGAACATCGTACACCGAGTCTTATTAAAACTTAAGTATTAAAATTAAATGGACGGGAAAGGTGCAATAATGGCGAGGATGCATACTAGGAAGAGAGGAAGATCGGGGTCAAAACGTCCAGTCAGAGAAGGAAAGCCTGCTTGGGTTACTATTAGCAACGACGAACTGGACCAACTCATAGTCAAACTAAAGAAGGAGGGTCTCACTAAATCAAAACTGGGTATGGTGCTGAGGGACCAGTATGGCATCCCAAAAGTGAAGGAAATCAGAGGAAACAGGATTTCCAAGATCCTTGAAGCAAATGGCGTAAAGGATCAGGTGCCCGAAGATCTTGCAGCGTTAATATCAAAGGCCGTTAACCTGAACAAGCATCTTGGTGTCAACCCCAAGGACCTGAAGAACAGGAGAGGACTGGAACTGGTCGAGGCAAAAATCAAGAGGCTTAGCGACTATTACAAGAGAAAGAGTAAACTCCCTGCAGTGTGGACTTACTCTAGGGCCGCGGCAGAATCAAGCATCAAATGATCTCGCTCAACGAGAAGTATTCATCTAAGTTTGAGGAAGCCAGGAAGCTACTGGAGAAAGAGGTTTTTTTCAGGATATTTAGCCACTATGATGCAGACGGAGTTTCGTCTGCCCTTATTTTGGCAGAGACGCTCAGAAGACTGAACAAGGGGTTTCATCTCTCTTTTCTCAAGTCAATGGACGTCGAGGTGATCAAAGAGACCGGGGGCTATCCAATAATACTAAGCGATCTTGGCTCTGATCTGAACGATAATCTAGGATCGAGTCCAGTAGTGATAGTCGATCACCACATGATTTCAGGTCCTAGCAACGCTAGAGCAATAAATCTGAACCCCAGGGAATATGGCTATGATGGGACGAAAGAGGCGTGCTCTAGCACCGTTGCATTTCTTCTGTCAATGGCAGTGGATGGATCCAATCAAGACCTTTTCCCTGCGTTCATTGCTGGTGTGATAGGAGACAAACAGAACGTAGGCGGTTTCAACGGAATAAACGGAAAAATTGTGGACGAACTAAGGGGCAGGTACCAGTTCTCGAAGGACCTGAACCTCTCTGGAAAATCAATATCTGAAGCGATCTACCTTTCTATAGAACCCTACTTCGAGGGACTGAGTGGAAATCTGGAAGCATCACGTTACTTTCTCGAGAAAGAGGGAATAGACCCAGATGCATCCGTTTCCAGTCTGAGAACGGATGAGAAGGAGAAGATAGTAGATCTGCTGACTGTTTACCTTATCAGACAGAACGCAGCAAGAGAGGGGTACGAGACCCTGGTCTCAGACGTTTTCAATTTCAAGAGTATCGGTCTCACCGGAAATCAACTCAGCGATTATTTCGACGCTGCTGGAAGAAACGGAAAGATGGGTCTTCCCACGTCATGGTTCATGGGAAACGAAGAGGCTCTGGATGAGATGGACAGCCTTTCCACAAGGCTTAGGAAGGAGGCACTGGAACAGATAAGGAAGTCGTACGATTCCAGGAAGGAAATGAGGTCATTCCATCTGACCTACGTAGAGAACCCATATCTCGCCGGTGTGACTGCAGGCATAATGATGCTATATCTGGTCAAGAACGATAAGCCCGTCGTTGCTCTATCCAGGAACAAGGGTACCAAGATTTCCGGAAGAGCAACGAGGGAACTTGTCTCAGGCGGAGTAGATCTTTCAAGAGCGATAGGAGATGCTGCATCCAAGGTCGGAGGACACGGCGGTGGACACAACATCGCAGCCGGCGGAGAGATCCCCTTCGACAGAGAGGAAGAGTTTCTAGAGTACCTGGATAAAGGATTGGGCGACCAGATTGGAAGTTCCTAAGGGTCACCCAAGATATGAGAGCCTGAAGAAGAGGGAAGCTCTCCTCGATTTTTATGAGAGAGGGATAGTCACAGTTTCTGGTCTGATATCCCAGGGGAGGGGAGAGGCATTCGACTACCTGATCGGAGAGAAGAGTCAGGATTTTGCGCTCGACGCCGAGAAGGCTGCAGTAGCTAGAATGGCTCAGTCCAAGAGGCCTGTTATATCAGTGAATGGGAACGTCGCTGCTCTCGCAGGGCCAGAGGTTGTGAAATTTGCCAAGAGGTACAATCTGACCGTCGAAGCCAACATATTCTACTGGTCTAAGGAGAGGATCGAAAGAATCGTCGATCACTTCAGGGGACTCGGAATGGACGTTTTGGGACTTAACCAGGACGCAAGGATCCCCGGACTTGAAAGCGATAGGGGAAGGTGTGAGAGGGAAGGCATATTCTCTGCAGACACTGTCTTAGTACCCCTAGAGGACGGAGACAGGGCAGAGGCACTAAAGAGGATGGGGAAATTTGTCATAACGATCGATCTCAATCCGCTCTCCAGAACTTCAAGGTTCGGCGACATAACTATAGTGGACGAAGTTCAGAGAGCCTTCGCGAATTTCGCCAACTTTGATGAAGGTGACTGTGCAAGATTACTCAAATCATTCGACAATTCCAGTAACGTCAGAAGGTCCATAGCGCGCATAAGTGAGAGGCTCTCTTCAATGAAAGAGTGGCCCGAGCTATGACCTTGTCTTCAGCATCTTGATTATCTTTCGCGTTCCATTGAATTCGGTCTCAGAGTATTGTGATATTCTAACAACCTTGAGATCGATTCCTCTTTTCTTCCCTTCCCTCATTATCTCATCTGCGTCAAATTCCTGGTCATAACCAAGTACAACTATGTCCGGTTTGACTTCCGTCAGGATGTCGTATATGTTTCCCTCGACCCCCAGGATTGCTCTATCGACTGGTTTGAGAGAACCGACCATAGCGACCCGTATGTTTTCGGGTATGAAGGGTAACCGCTTCATTTTCTGTGCGACTGAGTCCCTCGCAACTACCACAACCAGCTCATCTCCGAGCTTCCTCGCTTCTGTCAGGAAGTGCACGTGTCCAGGATGAAGTATGTCAAAAACTCCGGTTGCAAGAACTCTTACCATTCTGTACGAAATTCAACTTGAATAGATAACCATTTCAGTGGAGAATCTTTTCAAAACGTATCGCGTTTTTTGATCCATCATATGGCACGTGATAGTAGTCAGGGACCACTTCTTTGATCGAATAACCGCTATGCTCATACAGTTTCAGTGCCGAAACGTTCTTCTCAAAGGTCTCTAGTACGATCTTCGTGCAGTTCTTTTCTTTGGAAATCTTCTCCACCTCTTCTATGAGTATTCGTCCTATTCCAGAACCCTGATAGTCCGGATCGACAGCGATACTCTCCAGATGAGAAATCCTAGAATTCTTCCTGAAGAAGACGGTCGCATATCCAACAACCCTGCCATTGATCGTGGTGACAGCGGTGATTGAATTGGCTATCCCCAGCATGTACCTTAGGGCAGGATAGTCATAGGCGTGGTCTCCGAAGGCCCTATTTTCGATGCTCGTTATTTCTTCAATGTCTTTGATAGAACCCCTTCTCACTTTTGGTTCAGAAATCTTCATCATCCTCGTCGTCTTCGTCGTTATCGTCTGGTCTTCTCTTGATGTACGTAGGCACACCTCCTCGTTTGGGGGATGGAAACCGATTTATAAAAATATTTCTCATTTTTAGCAGTGAATTAAAGCCGGTCTCTTCACCAATAATTCAGCCGGAGTCAGGACCCAAAAAAGAATTAATAGTCCGGGAAATTAGATAATTCATGGCCGAAGACACGGTTACCTGTCCCAAGTGTGGCGCAGAAATCCCCGTAACGACTGCACTGAGGGAATCTATAGAGTCAAAGGCAAGAGAACTCTATGACAAGAGATCGAGAGCAGAACTGGAGAAGAGGATCGAAGCCGAACGAGAGAAGCTGAAGGAGAAGATCAACGAAGAGTTCAACACTAGATATCAAGAGCTGGAAGACAAGATTTCGATCAAGGAAAAGTACCTTCAGGAAGCAAGGAAAATGGAGAGTGATGAGAGGAAGAGAAGGATCGAAATGGAGGAAGTGGTGAGGGACCAGAGACTGGCTTCCGAAAGGCAAATGGAGGAAGAGAAGAAAAAAATCCAGGAGAAGCTGAGTAAAGATTTCGACGAACAGTACAACCTCGAGAGAAGGGAAAACCAGGAGAAGATAGACGGCCTTGTGAAAAAGGTCAAGGAGTTGAATCAGAAACTTGAACAGGGATCGCAACAGATTCAGGGAGAGGTACTGGAGGAGGAGCTTGAGGACCGAGTAAGAAGTGCGTTCTCTCTGGACTCCATATTCCCCATCCCACAGGGGACAAAGGGACCGGATCTGATTCAAACCATCAGGACACCGAGCGGGATAGAATCAGGCAGGATTGCATGGGAGGCAAAGAGGACGAAGGACTGGAACGATGAGTGGATAGGGAAACTGAAAGAGGACCTGGTGAAGCACAGTGCAGAAGTGGGTATAATCGTAACGAAATCTCTGCCCAGAGACATTTCAGCATTCGGCATGAAGAACGGAATCCTGGTCACAAACTTTGACAATGCAATACCGCTTGCGATAATTGCCAGGACGAATCTGATTGAGCTCGCTCGTCAGAAGAGACTGGGGGAGAGTGGTAACGAAACCAGAGACATTCTCTACAGGTATCTCACCAGCACTCAGTTCAGGCAGAGGGTAGAGGCCATTGCTGATGGGATAGTGAAGATGAAGGGCGATATAGATTCTGAGAGGAGATCGATGGAGAGACAGTGGGCAAAGAGATCAAAGGAGATTGAAAGAGCCATGAGCAACTTTTCAGGCATGTTTGGGGATCTCCAGGGAATTATTGGCACAAGTCTACCGGATGTGAGGTTCCTCAGCCTTTCGGAAGATAATAGGGACGAATAGAGGAAAGTTCTCTCTGGCTCAACTCATTTGCAGCGGGTCGCTCAATCTCCAGAGTCAGGTCTTCTCACTTGTAGGAAAGACCCATCAGGAAGGCACCGTACCCTACTCCCCAAAGCAGGAATGGATAGACTATCATTCTCTCCCATCCTCCAACTCCTAGGGCAGGACTACCGCCTACCATAAACTCGAATATTGCCAGGTATGACAGTACCCCCAGAGCTACTGAGATGTACCTGAAGGGTGAAGTCTGGTACCTGTAAGCGTATATGGCTGTCAGCGGTCCTAGGATGAAAGTGAAATCGGACACATAACCGTGAATGGCGCCGAAATTCTCGTTGAAAATTCCCACAAGAAGCGCACCAAGGCCCGTCAGTCCCATGAGTATTGGGAACACTTTGGCGTCGAAACCCCGGTAAAGGAAATAGGCAGATGCTATGACTGCAAGTCCTAGCAGAGAGATTGAGGTATCGAACAGAAGACCTGTCGATCCCACGCCCAGGTCACTTATGTAATTGTTTGCAATGCTGTAGGTGGGCCTATACAGAGCTTCGGTAACGAACATCATGATGACGAACTGAACAGAGAAGACAAAAAGGAGAACGCCTGCGGTGTTCAAACTCTTCCTCGATGCAACCTTTTCCATGATAGCGTATATTCTTATCCCCTAATAAAAGTACTGGAAGCAGAGGAATAATGATTTATTGACAGAATACCTACTCTCTCGTGCTCAGAAAAAATTTCAAGTCCTCGTATGGAACCATATCATATCTCGTTCGAGAGGGTACCGTCCCAGTCGTCTTCCTTCACGGTCTAGGAGGCACCGGAAACTCCTGGATAAAGATCGACCAATTCATGGATGGCAACCTCGGTTTGTATTTCCTGGATATGCTTGGACACGGAAGATCTGACAAACCGGATTTGGAATACACGATCTCAATTCAGGAAGACATAATCGCTGAGTTTGTAGAGCATCAGGGTCTTGATAGAATATCATTAATGGGAAACTCCTACGGAGGGTGGGTGGCCGCTCGTTTCTCGATCGATAGGAGGGAGCCCGTCCATCTAGTTCTTGAGGACAGTGCAGGCGTGAATAGGACATTTGGAGAACTGGGAGACGAGCACAGGAATCAGTTTGTGAAAATGGTCCTGAGAAGCAACTCACTGAACACGGAGGCGGTCATTGGAAACATAGTGAAGAACAATGCGGATCCTATGTGGAAGCTCAAGGATGAGGAACTGAGAAAACTCACTGCCAAAACCCTGATCATATGGGGGAAGGAAGACGGTCTGATCTCAATAGAGAATGGAAGGAGACTGAGAGATATCATTCCAGGAAGCAGAATGGAGGAGATAGAGCAGGCAGGTCACGTCCCTCACGTAGAGCAGCCCGAACGAATCGCTGCCATTCTGAACGAGTTTTTGAAATCGTGATTTCTAGTTTTCCAGAAATCTTATATCCCAGATAACCATTACTCATTATGACGGATGACAAAGGGAAGAATGGAAGCAGCGACACGGAAAATATCTCAATAAAGGGAGTCCAGAAAAAACTCTATAACAGGGTGAAGGGACTCGCAACTGACACGGGAAGGACGGTTGGGGAAATAACAAACGACGCGTTCAAAGTCTTGCTAGCTGCAGCCGGTGAAACCAAGAAAGTGGGAGAAGAATTTATTCAGGCAGTGAGGGATTCCAAGTCCGCGAACGTTCAGGATCTAAAGTCCATTGAGATAACGGGACCGGAGCTGGTAAAGAATAACAAGAAGGTGTCGTTCAGGAACATAGAGAATTTGGTATTCAGAGACATGACGGAATCGGACTTTGATAGCTATATTGAATCCATTGTGAACGTAAAGAACCTCGAAGTTCCAAAGGGAGTATCGAAGTTCAAGGTCCTTGAAAAAGCGAAGTACGTGGACAACATAAAGTTCAGTTAAAGTTAAGCAAAGTTAATGCCGTTTGTCTAAATAAACCAATAATGGATTTAACCATTTACTATATCCTATTAATTTTAATTGCAGCAGTTTTTGCTGGAATCATTGGATCTATGGCGGGATTGGGGGGAGGAGTCTTGATCGTCCCATTCCTGACGCTATACTTCCATGTCCCAATTTCGCTGGCAATAGGTGCGTCGATAATATCAGTTATTGCGACGTCAAGCGGAGCCGCATCTGCCTACGTCAAGGACAAGATTTCAAACATAAGGGTCGGAACCTTTCTTGTCCTGTTCACGACCTCAGGCGCCATAGCCGGAGCATTCCTTGAACACATCGCTCCGAAGCAGATCATTTACATCGTTTTCGGCGTCGTGCTCCTGATATCCGTCATCCCTCTTATCAGGAAAATAGGGGAAGTAAATCAGCCGCCAACCGTAAAGAATGATCCCATCGCGGAGAAACTCTCACTCAATTCCCACTATCCAAACTATGAAATGAAAAAGGAGATGGACTACAATGTCACCGGGGTGAAGAGCGGATCCGCAATGATGTTGGTCGCGGGGATACTGTCTGGTCTGCTTGGAATCGGTTCGGGCGTCTTCAAGGTCATTGCAATGGATACGTTCATGAAATTGCCAATAAAGGTGTCAACAACCACATCCAATTTCATGATAGGAATGACCGCTGCTGCTAGCGCAGGCATATATTTCTTCAACGGGGAAGTGAACCCGATCATAGCAGCACCCGTAGCAATAGGCGTCCTAATCGGAGCCGTCGTTGGGGCGAGACTTCTCGTCAGAACGAAGGGGTCGACGGTCAGAATCATCTTTGGAATCATAATCGTGGTCGTGGCCGTTGAAATGCTGTTGAGCGGGGTGGGGATAAGCCTATGAGTCCAGAAGACAGGATGATAGAAATAGAGAGAGAAAAGGAAGAAGAGGAGGACATTTCTTCAAGGATGCTGTCGGTATACCTGATCTGGAGTGTGCTGATCTCTCTCGGTGTGATTGTGATTGGACTGGTGGCATATCTTGTAACTTCTTCATCGGGCTACATAAGAGTCCCTCTGGATATTCTTCTCAAGTCTGGTGGACCGACTACGACTGTCTTTCCACACTACCTGAATTCAATCACAAACGGAGTCATAATGCTGAAATCATTCGCATTTATTCAGCTAGGAATTCTCCTCCTGATACTTTCACCAATCGGCAGAATATTCCTGCAGATCCTGATATACGTAAAGGAGAGGGACAGACCATTCATCGCCATCGCAACGGTGGTTTTCGTAATACTCGTCATATCGCTGTTCCTGTCCAAGGTCGTGCTGTCTTTCAAAATTTAGGGGTGTATGAGGTACCGTTGACCGATCGGGTCACACGAGCTGGCTGAACTCAGCTGACGGAGTTGAATTGCGTATGGCTTGCTGTTAACTTCGGACCCTGCAAATCTATAGCTTCTTGCCGTATATCGACAGGATGGATCTCATTCCCAAGCCTGTGTAGAATTTGTGGGCGAGAAGATTTTCCGAAGGGAACTCGACGGTTATGATGTTACAGCCCTTCTTGCCCTCTTTCGCTACAAGTGCGTCGAGCATTTTCTTTCCCAACCCTCCCTTCCTGAATTCGGGGAGTAGATATATCTCCGTTATCCTGAGTTCCTTCTCGGGTTGATAGAAGGGTCTGTCCAGGATCTCTCCCATGACAGCTCCCACGATCTTTCCCTTGAAGTCAGCAACTAGCACATCTCTTGTCTCGAGTTTTATTGCGCTTTCGAGGTATTCAAGAACGTTCTTTTCCAGATCCGGAGACACACTGAAAAGGGGATCGTGTTCCGAGTTGAATTTCTTGAGCCTCATCACCAGATTCGACGCATCTCTTATGTCTTCTTTTTTCAAGTCTCTTATTTTTATTTCTTCCATCATCATTTCACCTTCTTTATAAGCCCCTGGTCCATCATTTTTTCTATCATGTCCCTGTTTCCAGAGATGATTTTCTTGGCACGATCGTAGTATTCTTCCCTGCTCATCTTCACCCTTGCCTGGTTCTCCTTCACTCCCTCGTCTGCGATTGCTGCTGCGATTCTCGGGAACACTTCCCACTCCTGCATTGTCGGAATGATGTACTGGTCACTGATGCCTTTCTCCTCGGCAAATAGTGCCAATTCCTTTGAAGCTCTCACTATCATCGGCTCGTTGATCTTCTTCACTCTTGCATCGAGCGCTCCTCTGAAAACACCTGGAAACACCAGGCTGTTGTTGACCTGGTTAGGGAAGTCCGATCTCCCAGTTCCAACTATTTCCGCGCCGTATTCTTTTGCCTCGCTCGGCCATATTTCCGGTACCGGATTCGCCAAGGCGAAGACGATTGCCCTCTTCTCCATCTTCCTTATCCACTCCCCCTTAATGACCCCCGGTCCGGGTTTAGAGGCTGCTATGAGCACATCTGCACCTTCCATTGCGTCCTGGATTTCTCCAGTTATTCTCTTACCGTTTGTCCTTATGCCAAGGTCGTACTTCCATGGATTGGTTTTCATCAGGACATCCATATCTTCCCTCTCTGGATGTAGGATTCCATGCGAGTCAACCGCCACAATGTTTCCGATATCAAATCCGGCCGCCTCAAACAGTTTTATGGTCGCAATGTTGGCCGCTCCTGATCCAACCACGACTATCTTAGTGTCTCTCTCGTTCCTTCCAGTTAGCTTTAGCGCATTAAGCAGACCCGCCAGCGTTGCACCTGCGGTTCCGAGCTGATCATCGTGCCACACGGGTATGTTCATTTCGTTTCTCAGCGTTTCCAGCAGATAGAAACACTTCGGCGATTCGATGTCTTCCAGGTTTATTCCTCCGAAGGCGGGCTCGATAGCCTTCACTATGCTCACCATCTGTTCTTTCTCGTGAACGTTTATGGGAATAGGAATGGCGTCCACTCCTCCAAGGTACTTGAATATCAGGCCCTTGCCTTCCATCACGGGGAGAGAGGCCTCTGGACCAACATTGCCGAGGCCCAGGACTCTTGTACCATCCGTGACTATGGCTACGGTGTTCCACTTCCAGGTCATATCATATGCTAGATCCTTGTCCTTGGCTATCTCGAGTGATACCGCTGCAACTCCCGGAGTGTACCACACCGAAAAGTCATTGAGGCTCCTAACAGGAACTTTGGGTATCGTCTGAATTTTCCCTAGATAATCCTTGGAGTACTTGATGGCAAGCTCAGAGAAATTCTTACCACCGCTTTCCCCCTCATTTCTCATATTACCGTATGGCGAACGAGATGTTAAATGTTGTCAGGATGCCACGCTGGGCACGATTTTAGGCTAATATAACATTTATAGAATGGGAACCATACAAAGTTGGAATTTATTGACACTGCAAGGCCTCTCGAGTGGAAAAAGTCAGGTAGAAAGTTTTTAGATTACGTTTCCTATCACAAACCCATGGCCGACTTAAGGGATCAAGTCGTAGAGGATAGAGGTATAATCAAGAAGATTCAGATTGTGTTCCCAGGCTATCACGGTTACAGGGTAAACGAGGACCTTCGAGATGCTGATGTGATTTTAAAGGACGAATTGTACAAGAAGATGCTCGACGTTATTACAAACTTGAAAGTGGGCGAGAGCTCTCTCGTCAGCAGTGGCCAGTTCAAGGGATTGGAGTCTATCGGAGTACTGAGGTCCAGGGTGCAGACTGCTGCGGAAGACGTAAAGCACCACGGTGCAGGATATTCGGGTATTTCCGCACCCATCAGAGTGGACGCAAAGAAGATCTCCGCACTTTACGATTTGGACATGAAAATATTCGAGCAAATCCAGAATCTCCAGAAGGCAGTCAACGCATTCGTTCAGGATTGCACGTCTGGAAATTTAAACCAATCGAGGATTCAGGATGTAAATGCTTCAATAGCAGCCATTACCGATCTCAACAATAGCAGAGAGACGCTACTGTACGGAGGGGTCTAAATGCCTTTCGGTAAGAAAGGAGCTGGCGTTCCCTCTCAGGGAGGGAGCGTCTTTGGTTCCACCACATTCGAATGGGAGGATCAGTTCAAACAGGGAAACATAATGTGGAAAGTTCCAAGACTGATAAGACTGAACGACAACGCGGTCGTTCGAGAGGACGAAACAGCTGTCTTCTTCAGGGACGGTAAGGCCATATGGTACATCGACAAACCGGGTAGATACGCACTTACGGATCTCAATGCTCCCATAGTCGGTGGACTAGTTAAGGCCCTGACGGGAATACAGCAGCAGGCATACGTTTACTATTTGCAGAGAAGGATATTTGATGGAAAATTCGGCTCAAAGGAGCCGTATGCATTCAGGGACAAGGATTTCGACATTGTCATGCTGAGGCTCTTCGGAGACATGAGGTACAGAATATCCGACCCGTCAATCTTCATAAATCAGTTTGTGGGTACGTTCAACATTGAGACCAGTGCGGATGTTGAGGACAGGATAAGAGACCAGGTGGTCCTATTGATCTACAATGTACTCGGAAAGATGAAGGACCAGGGGACCTCGGTACTCGATCTTCCGTCAAATCTGATGAACATCGAAGAGGCAGTGCTTGCCTCGGCCAAGGCTGCGTTCGATCAGTATGGAGTCGAGCTGAACAAGATATCCGGACTAAACATCTCTCTTCCGGACACGGTGCAGAAGGCAATAGACACTCGTTCTAGTATGAAGGCGGTCGGGGCGAATTATCTTCAGTATCAGGCCGGTCAGGCCATGGTGGACGCTGCAAAGAATCCAAGTGGAACTGCAGGAGCGGGAGTAGGACTTGGAATGGGTATGGGAGCGGGCGCAGGAATGGCATATCCGATGGCTTCCAACATTGCTCAGGGCATGAATCAACAGCAACCTCCTCCGGTGGAAAAGAGGGTGAAGAAGTGTCCCAAGTGTCAGACTGAGGCCGACGAGAATGCAAAGTTCTGTCCATCCTGTGGATTCGATTTTTCCTCAGAGGGACTTATGAAGTGCCCGAACTGCGGGAAGGACATCACAAAGACCTCAAAGTTCTGTCCAGAGTGCGGTAAATCGATAGTAACAAAATGTCCAAAGTGTGGTACAGAAATTCCCTCTGGCTCCAAGTTCTGTCCCAACTGCGGTGAAAAGGTGAATTAAAATGTACTGTAGGAAGTGCGGATCCCAGATCCCAGACGATTCAGAATTCTGTCCGAAGTGCGGGACTTCCCAGAAGCTAGGCTCGTCCGCTCCATCTGAGAGCGGGAATGAGAAGTCACAAAACCAAGAACAGATCCTGAAGGAAATGAAATGCCCGAACTGCGGTGCTCCCCTCAACCCGGCATCTGGAGAGGCTATGGTGGTTTGCAGTTACTGTGGAACTTCTGTCTCACTTGGATCCCTCGGATGGAGCCGGGTGGAGAAGCACTTCATTCTCGACATCAAGGTCCAGATGAAGGATCAGGCGGAGCAGATTTCCAAGGCATTCCTTGACAACAGCATTTTTCACAGGCATCTATTCGAAAAGAGTGAGCTGAAGAAGATCGAACTCGACTACCTTCCATACTGGATAATGGATGCTGGCTATTCCGCACAGTATCAGTATAAGAGAGAACAGGTAAATCCAGGAGGGTTCGTTGCAGTAGGTATGGGAGGAAGGGGTGGATTCGGCGGCCCAACGGTCAACGTTCAGACCATAGTGGAGTCTGGGTCGGATGTGAACGAAGTGAATTACCCCGTAATTGCCATTGAGAACATGAATCAGTACCAACCCCCAGATTATGTGTTCAACCTCGCGGATAAGAGACCGATTGGACAGAGTGACGTGAACGGTCCGATAAAGCTAATGAACGGGAGCCTGGGTGAGGAGAAGGCGAGAATGGAAGGAAAGATCAGGATTCAGCAGTGGGAGATTAGGAGATTGCAGAGGAGCGTCCACGGCTTCATGTCAGCTAACGTGAGCGTCGATATAGCAGACATGTTTTTGGTCCATATTCCGGTGTGGTCACTTCAGTTCCAGCACAAGGATGAGTCAATATTCCTTCTCATAGATGCTCACAACTCTAGGGTCATGGAAGAAACAAAGGCGTGAACTGGTTGGTCCGAACTTCCCGCTTCTGATACTTGGACTGAAAGGGAGCTTGAAGCGGGAATTTTGAAACAACTTTCAATCAATTGAAAACCGCCACAATATTTTTTTTGTATGTCAAATTATCTATTTTATGTCGGTACAATTTATGGTTGACTTATCTGAGGCTCATTCCGGAATTTTAAAAGTACACATGGAATTCCCTTCTTCTGGGAAGGAAGAGATAGTAATGCCCGTCTGGGCGCCCGGATCTTATCTTGTAAGAGACTTCTCTAGACACGTTTCGAATGTGAGGTCGAATGGAACAGTTGAACAGATGTCCAAGAACAGGTGGTCCATAGTTTCCAAGGGAAAGACTGCTGTGGTGGATTATGATGTCTACTGCGATGAACTGACCGTCGACACATCCTATTCCGATAACTCATTCGTGTTGATCAACGGAACGGGTCTCTTCTTCTATGCCGAGGGCGGGAAGGACTGCGAATTTGTCGTAAAATTCAAGAACGCTGGAAAGTGGAAGATCGCGACTGGGTTGCCAGAGAACAGGGGACAGTATACCGCTGAGGACTACGATCATCTGGTCGATTCCCCTTTCCTGATCGGAGACCTTCAGATCATAGAGTTCACCGTGAAGAACAAGAAACATTTCATCGCCTGGCAGGGGAGAATGGTCAGAGACAAGAAAGTCATAACCGAAGATTTCAGGAAGATAGTCGAGGCTGAGGGCAATCTGTATGGTAAATTGCCCTATGAAAATTATTTCTTCTTGATAATGACCGTTCCGGACGAGTATTATGGTGGTCTAGAACACAAGAACAGCACTGCAATACTCTATCCAGAATACAAGCTAATGGACGACTTTGAGTACAAGATGTTCCTGACCACAGTCGCACACGAATTCTTCCACACCTGGAACGTGAAGCGGATAAGACCTAAGGAGCTGGGACCATTCGACTATACAAAAGAGGTTCACACGAACCTTCTATGGCTGAGTGAAGGTTTCACATCCTATTACGAGTGGGTAGTGCTATGGAGGGCAGGTCTGGTCACCGAGGATGAATACATGAAACACCTTGGCAAGTACATCGATTTTTACAATCTCCAGCCTGGCCACACACTTCCAGCCGATTCCTCATCATTCAATACCTGGATCAAACTCTATAAGCCAGATGGTAACTCATTCAACACGTATATCTCCTACTATCTGAAGGGTGAACTCATGGCATTCGCTCTCAACAGCGAGATCATAAAGGCCACCAAGGGGAAGAAATCTTTGGACGATGTTTTCAGGGGTCTCTTTTCAGACTTCAACGCAACGGGAAAGGGCATCGATAAGAAGGACCTGATTGATCAGGTAAAGAAGCTCATTGGGCCAGACGCACAGAGGATAGTATCCAGGCTCTCCGAAACACGATACGAAATCAATTTCGATCAGTACCTTAGGGACATGGGCTACAGAGTGAGTCACAGGTATACGGACAAGAAGACCGGTTCTAGGGGATTCTTGGGGATAATCCTCTCAACGGATGGGGGGAAGCTGGTCGCAAGAAACGTAGTCAAGAAATATCCCGCATATGAGGCAGGCGTTTTGCCAGGAGACGAACTGGTTGCGATAAATGGACAGCGGTTCACCGAAAACTACACTAGGATCTTTGCCAAGGAACTGAGGTCCAGGAAGCTGGATTGCATTAAGGATGCGAAACCCGGTGACGATGTGGATCTATACGTGTTCAGGAAACATAACCTGCTCCACTTCAAGATGAAGGCGGCGGATGAGTTGAAGGAGACGGTCGTTGTCAAGGACAAGGGTTCGAAGATAAAATCAAAGATGATGTCAGGATAGGAAGTTGTCCTTAATCTCCTGAAGGACGTTGATGAACTGTTCCCTGGTTAGCCTACCAGTGTTAACGTTCCTGGGGCTCGGATGATAGGACCCGTAGAACTGGATTTTTCCAACCCTGTATCCAACGCCGTGCTTGAATTGCATTTCTGATACGTCAAAGCCTTTCCCCTTCAGGTATCCCTTGAACGTGTCAAATGCAATCTTTCCAAGCGCAAGAACGACCCTCAGGTTCTTCATATTCTCTATCTCAAACTCACGATAATCTCTGCAGTTTTCCAGCTCATCAGGCAATGGTTTGTCGCCTGGTGGAACGCACTTCAGGACCGCAGTAGTGTACAGCTGATCCAGCTTAAGTCCGTCATCTCTTGATGTGGAATCGGCCTTGTTAGAGAGGCCCACAGCATAGAGGCAGGAGAAGAGGAACGAGGCGCTCTTATCGCCCGTAAACACTCTACCGGTCCTGTTGCCTCCGGTAGCAGCCGGTGCCAGTCCAAGTATCAGAAGACTTGAATCAATACTTCCGAATCCAGGAACGGGTTTGCTCCAGAACTTTTCGCCCAGAAATCTGGACCTTCGATCAGCAACCTCCACTCTGAACTTTACAATCCTGGGGCACCTTGTGCAAAGTATCAGCTTGGAATTCATCTGCTCTATAGACTCGAATCTCATCTTACCTTCCTAAACGCTTCATCCGGATTTTCGACAAACCTAGACAGCAGCATCTTCATGCTAGTAGGGGAGTCTATTCTAAATCTTGCTGTCGTTTTTCCCTCTCCCACCTTTATGGTGACCTGTCCATCGAGTTGTCTAAAAGCTTCCTCATCAGTTCTGTCGTCCCCAGCAAAGAGAATGAAGTCATTTTCATTGATGTACCTCGACATCGCCTTGCCTTTGTCAACTCCCTTCACTCTCAATTCGAATACGTACTTGCCGCTGTACATCTCAAACCCTTCTTCTCTCACTTGCGAAATGACACGTTCCAGATCACTCATCTGTCTTGCGCTGACTCCGTAATAGTGAAACTGAAGACCACCCTTCTTGTCTATTATCCTCAGTCCGGGAAACTCCTTCTCGAGATGGAGGTACTTTGAATAAAGTTCCAGAGTCCTCCGTTGATAGAGTTCAAAATTGTCAATGTACCACTTCTTGCCTTCCTCGCCTACAAACTCTGCACCGTGCATCGCTATTGTGTTGAAACCTTCTCCGACAAGCGCAATTATGCTGTCCAGATCCCTTCCAGTTACCAGGTAGAGTGGAATCTCTCTTTTCAAGTGGCTGAGGAGGTCCAGCAACTCTCGATCGGGAACCGCAGATTCGGGTCGTTCGGTCAGGTCAACCAGAGTTCCATCATAATCGAGGAACATCTTGGTCAGGCCATTCTTATCGTTGATCGCGTCCATTATTTTTTCAAACATGAGCAGCATTCCGGGATTCGGATCGAAACAGTCATTGATGGAAAATTTATCTAATTTTCTGTTGGATATGAATGGAAACACTCAGAATCTAGTAGGTGCGAATCAGTGAAAACTGTCAAACGTTGTCTGCACGTTCTTCTTTCCATCTCTCAGGATGTTCTTCATCTTCTTTTCCTTCCTTCCAGCAGCGTAGTAGTACGACAAGTCCCTCGTGTTCTCCATCGTGAGGACGTAGACCTTACCCTTTCCAAACCTTCCAGTTCTTCCTCTCCTCTGAATAGACCTGACCTCACTCGGGACTGGTTCGTAGAAGATCACCGTGTCTGCAGCCGGCACATCCAGACCCTCCTCGCCCACCTGAGTGGCGACAAGGACCTTTATCAGTCCTTCCCTGAACAGCTGAATGGTGGTGGCCTGTTCTTTCTGGGTCATTCCCTTCCCCTCCTTTCTTGAGCTCTGACCTATGAATTTTTCGCACAGGAACCCCTCCTTCTTCAGGATGTCAGAGAGTATGTTCGCCGTGATCCTGTAGTGACAGAAGACTATCGCCTTTTCATTTTCTCTTTCCTTCAGGATCTCAATAATCTTTGCCATCTTTGGAGTGTGTTCGCTAAGAGGTTGTGTCGAGAGCTTTTCTGCCTTCTTCTCGATGGAAATCATCCGGGGGTCCGTAACTATCTTCTTGGCCTTGCTGTTCTCCCTCTTCATATCCTGAAGATATTCATAGAACGGTAACACTCCCTGGGTCTCCGCAAACTCGAGGAGATAGTCGAGAAGTATTGCGTATGTCCTAAAGCGGGCTGCGGAATAGAAATACTTGTTCCCGCGCTTGATCTGACTGAAGATATAGTCACCCAGACTGATCAGCTCCTTCCTGGATCGCCCCTGAATTCTCAAAGAAAATGACTGCAGTTTGTTGATCATCTCCAAGAGCATATCCTTGATCCCTTCTATTATCTCGGTCGGACCGGGAGGTGTGAGGATCTTCACCTGTTCGGTGTCTATTCCCTTTATGTATGCCACGACATCTGGAGAGCTCTCATCCCTGATCTCCAGCTCTTCTATTCTGAGGTTCTTAATGATCTGGTCAATCTTGGAGCGATCGCCTCCGGGAGATGCTGTCGTTGCAATTACTCTGGAGTCTGCAAAGTAATTGGCCACTTCTACGTAGGAATAATTCCCAATTGCCCTGTGTGCCTCGTCGAATATGACCACCTTCACCTCATTCTTGAGGTCATAGAAGAGAGATGAGTCGTTGTCAATGACCTGAGGAGTTGAGACTATTACCCTGGCCGAACGGTAGAGTTCCTTTCTCATCGATTTCTTTATCTCCCCGGTAACTTCCACTATCTCTTCCTGAGGAAGATTCAGAAATTTTCTAATGTTTGCTGCGTGTTGATGCACCAGGGGTCTGGTAGGCGCGAGAAAAATGCACTTCCCCCCATCCCGAATAAGTACCGAGAGCGCTATGATCGCAATGATGGTCTTGCCCAGTGCAGTGGGTATGACTATCAGAGTATTCTTGTCAACCGACTTCAGTGCAATGTTGTCCTGATACTCTCTGAACTCGATTAGGTCATCCCTAAGCAGTTCAGAATATTTGGGCACAATGGATAATCTCTGATTGGTTTTAACCTTAGTGCAAGTCAGGGATCGCGAATCCATTCCTTATGGCACATATCTTTTATTTTTCATCTTCAAAAGCTGGGCTCCAGTGATCGCTAGACAAGACGCAGTAATCAGGTCTACACATCTAATATCAGCAATTGTATAATTATATCTCAATTTTAAAACCAAGATTTATCTACAGCGATGTAATACAACTGTCAGTGTTATTGATCTATAGATACCTAATACTAATCTCGGCCTTTACAACTTTAATCTACTTTCTATACTATGCGTTAAACGCATATTACCTAATGAAGCACACACCAGAGTACTTCGTTAATGAGAGCTCCGGGGCTAAAGACGTCACGATCCTTGTCCCAGTGTACAACGAAAGAGTGGACGTTTTCGAGAGGGTTATTCAAGGGATCAAGAACCAGGGCACCAGATTTGTCGTCGTGGGAGATTCAAGCAACGAGCCCTACAGGTCAATCGTCGAACGAAACGGAGGAACCTTCGTTTACTTGAGTGAAAGAGGGGGAAAGAGAATAGCAATCTCCGAGGGAATGAAATACGTAGACACAAAATTCGTACTATTCGTTGACAGCGACACATCGATACCCGTCGCAACTGTCAACGAGATGTTGACTCACTTCAAGGATAATGTAGGCGGAGTCGGTGCTAACGTCTCGATAAGAAGAACGGATAGCGGTGCGTCTTACAGTGCTGAATTCCTGGAGAGAACCAGAGAGGTCATCCTGAAAGCGATGACGGTCAGAGGTGGAAGTGTGATGGTGATAGACGGCAAGTGTGCTATGTACAGGACATCCATCGTTAAGCCTCTCCTCACATCTGATAAGTTCAGATATCACAAGGTTGCAGGTAAGATAGCCACCATGGGCGATGACCAGCAACTTACAGCGTACTTAATAAAGAAGGGCTACAAGGCAACCAAGTGCTTTGAAGTAGTCGTTGAAACAGAACCACCCGAGAACTTCAAGCAGTTCGCAAAACAGAGCATTAGATGGGCCAGAAGTTCTTACTATTATTTTCTAAAGAACTTGACGGATGGTACCGCAATTAAAGCGGGCGGTTTCTATGCCTTTGAAGCCATCAGTACTTTTGCCCTCCCGATACTCACTCTAGGATTAGGTGCTTTCAGGCTCTATATTAGTCTCGACCTCCTGGGGACGTTTGCTGGGAATAGCTTCGACACGGTATTGGATCTCGTGATGCATCCGGCAATCCTCCTTACCGACAGAGCAATAATCCATCCAATGCTCGACCTTCTGAGTCTACCAGGACCGCTGATCTTTGGATCTGCAGTTGTGATGAATGTCAGGAGGGAGAGAGTTAGAACGCTTGCCTACGGCGGACTGGCTCTAATCATAATATTCTTCACCTCTATCTATGGCTTTTTGACGTGCTGGAAGCAGTCAAAGTGGATGACGAGATAGGTTACCATTGCTGGAAGGTAAGTCCGAATTTTCCGACAGAATAATTAATGGAAGAGAATTTAAAACTTGAACTCCTCAATTATTTAGGCACATAGTTTGTCATCTGTTTCAATTTGTTTGGTATTTTCCTTATATTTCTAATGTAAATCCTTACATTCCATATGTGCCTACTTAACTGCATGAAGAGTTTCGATAGGACTAAGTTTATCCACGGGAAACCCTATCTCTACCGTATCACACCCTACTATGACATGGAGAGGAAGAGGATATGCCAGAAATCCGAGTACATAGGACCGGTGAAGGGTGGAAAGGTCGCGCAAAGAACAGCAGTGACCTACAGCTATGGTGACCTCCTATCTGTAATGAAGGCTGTCAGGGATCTGAAGCTTGCAGGACATACTCAGCAAGATATTGGGTGAAGAAGCAACCACAGTACTGATCCTGGCCATGAATCGAGAGATCAGGCCGGAGGAATGGTATGATGACTCATACATAAGCACGATATACCCGGCGAGTTTGTCATCGTCAACGCTGTCGAGGGTAATGAAGGCGGTGGGATCTATGGATGCTAACCACTCCTACCTGAATGAAATACTCAAGGTTACGGGCAAGTCCAGAGCTACGTCCTACGATTCACGTCCTACTCATAACAGTCACGTAACGTGGAGTTCCTCGAGTACGGATACCCTAGGTCGGAGTACGATCTCCCACAGGTGAACGTGTCTCTGGTTGAATCGTCAAAATCAGGTATACCATATTCTACGACATCTATCCGGGTTCTGTTGTGTACGTGACCACTGTCCATAACACAGTGGATATACTGAAATGGGTTGGTGTGAAGGACGTGACTCTCTTCATAGACAGGGGCATGTTCTCCTCCCCCAACATAGAATATATGTTAGACAGCGGCGTTGGTTTCATCGTGCCCACGTCCTATTCAGTAAAGGAGGTCAAGAGGATAGCTCTTCTGTCCACGAGGAGTATAGAGAAGGGAGGGAATTTGATACGCATGTCCTGCGATATCATATTTGCCCAGAGACGGGAGATAAGGATAGGGAAGTCCATGGTCAATGCATGGGTATACTACTCTCCCGAGAGGGACAGGATGGAGCGGGTATCGTTCTACTCCGCACTCCACGACAGGATGGACCAGTTCTCACGGAGGAAGGTGAGGAGATGGGAGAAGCCTCGTGAGATAGCAGGAGAGATCACAGGACCGTACCTGTCATTCATCTCATGGAGGTAAGACGGTTCCTTTCATGTTAGGGTGAGGGACAACGCAGTGTCGCAGAGGGTGAACCGTTGAGGAATCACAATCATAACGTCCACGGGCGATCACGACTCACATTACGTGTCGTCTGAGTACAAAAAGAGGGATTCAGTGGAGAAACTGTTCCTCTCGTCAAAATCGTTCGCGGGCGGCGAACCGCTGAGGAACCACGGAATGGAAACACTCAGGGGAGAGATGTTCGTGAACCTCATTACGCTCGCCATAAGATCGAGAATGCTCCATGACATGAGGACATCCGGTCTCCTGAAGAGTTACTCTGTGGAGAAGATGCTCCTAGAGCTTCACAAGTTGAGGAAGGCAAAACTGCAGGACAGGAACGAGATAACCACGGAGATCACTGGGAAACAGAAGGACATCCTTGAATCATTCTCAATAAAGCCGGAACACGTGCCTACATTTCTAACGAGTTAAGGTGGTAATCCTCAAGATTCCATTTGGATCCCTACTGATACCTCTTAATTGCCTTTCTTCTTCTGACGACCAATACTGAGACGGAGACACCTGCCACAACTATCAGTGCAATCAGAGCTGTTAGCAACGTAGAGGTGGCCGTCCAAAATATGTTTTCAACCTGAATATTGGTAGAACGAAGTCCCATAGAATAGTTTAGAAATTCTGTGATTCTTTCATTATCTGGTGAGCGAATTGATTCAATACTAGTATACCCCAACACTAGACCACTACTTGCTGAAAGATAGACAGTCTCGTATAGTGCTTCCCTATAACCGGAAGAGTTTGTAGCAGTCAGTCTCACATAGCCTTTGATAGTTTTCATTTCTGTTCCATTATAATCGTACAGGGTCTGAGATATCTTTATTGGAATATTGAGCGGTCCGCCGGCGAAAAACAAGACTGTGGTGTTCGAAATCAGGTCTCTCAGGATGGAAGAGTTGACGGCTGGCATTGTGCCGAGATAAGGTTCTAACTGATTATATGAAGTATTTTGCATTACAATGAAACTAGAGTTTTCCGGCATTGTGGTTTTTAAAACCAAAATACTGTAAGGAGGGATTATCGAAGGGTACTGAACGAAGTAGCAAGAATAATTTCCATTTTCCAGTGAGGAAATTTTTGACATCTCATATCCAGTTATATTGTTCCATTTACTAAAATTAGAAGATTTATCAAGCGAGTAAGCGGAATAGTTGTAAGTGTAATTTGCATACGCACCTTTAAACTCCCACGTCGGAAGACCTGAAGATCCATAAGATGGAATGGCAAAGAATGATGTGAATATGAGGTAGATTACTACCGCTATTAAAACGTCCTTCTTGCTCTTTTTGGTTATATGAATATTCCTAATCTTCATCATAGCTTTCCTCCTTTAGATCAGTGAGTAGAATGAGCTGCATTCCCCTCACTCACATGGTAATCGTACTCATGGCGCATCAATTCCCCGATCAACTATTTCTCCCCAAATCCTTTATCTCACAGGTCGTTCGAAGGAACTTCGATATCTGCTTTAAGAGGTGGAGGGCCTTCTAAACCATTGTAGCCATACAGGAAACTGTCGTTTTCCCAGATATTTCTGCCCAGCGGGTTGTTATTATTTTCGAACGCATTCCACGTGAAAAATAGCCATTCCAGTGCCTGCCCACCTACGGCAACTGTATAATTGGCTTCAGTAACAACAAAGCTCAGTCCGTAAGGTACGACTCCTAGATTGATGAAAATTTGGGCCTCACCCAAGCCGTACTCCTCGCCAAAAGAGTTGGTATAATAGGCAGATGCTTCTCCAGTGTTATTGAGCCACGCTTCTATAAATGAAGCCGAAGTCCCGGCTGAATTTTCCGACCAATATATAGTCACATTTTCCCATTCTTGTATTTCCTGATTGCCTTGGAACACTTCAGAGGAGTGATTGTAAGCAAACCAGATGTCGTAAGTCCCGGTTGGAGGCGGAGGGAGTGCATCCGTATAGGTTTGGTAGTATATCCTCGCTAGGGCAAACGTTAGATAACCAGCAATGCGCATAGCGGAATTTGATTCATTTGTAGCAGAAATGCCGTACATACCAGTCGTCTGACCTATGTAGTTTGTAATGCTGTAATGGTATCCATTAGTAGAGTTTAAGAGTAGGGTAGTCACATTCGGTGTAGAGAATTGATCTTGAAAGTAGACCAACTCATATTGGAAGCTGCTGGTCTTCCCGTAGAGATTTGAAACAATTATTGAATCGCCGTTAGAAGAATCATATATATCGACGGTACCTCTCGCTGAAATTACAGTGACATTGTTGGATATTTGAAATATCCCTGGATTATTTTCGAGATACTCTATGGAATTGATAAGTATTACGGGAGGAGACACTATGTAAATGTTGTTTTCTGGATTCGAACTTGTTTCTGGTCTTTGAATCCCACTCATTTCACGTCCAGAGTGGCCTATGCTCACCAAAGGGGCAGCTGTGGCACCTGAAAATACTGTAAAAACCATCATTAGTCCAGCAACTATTGAGAATGCAGCTAAAATCCTTTTCATTGTGCATTACCTCGGCTAATTATTTTGTAGTGACTAATAACCTTAACTCTTCCGTCAGTCTCCCCGATTTGAGCTAAGCACATAGCCTACCTATGCTAGGGAATTCTTGAGAATGGGGAGATCAGTGAGCTCGCCGTTGATAGACCCAAGACATTCTACAAACGGGCTGACCTCCTCTTCTCTTCGCTGTCCACAAAACTTACTCAGCTCGGAGATACTATCTGAACGTGTGCCTAACTTTCTGAAGAACTAAGGTTAAAAAGTCGTCAGAAAGTTGCTGACCTAGCTCCTACCTGATCAAATGAGATTCGCGTAACAAACTCGGAATGCTCCATCATCTTCTTCTGCAATCCCCATATCTCCTTCGGATCGCTCAGTATCAAAATGAAACCGGCCGAACCTCCCCCCATGAGTCTGGCCGCACCCGCACCGTTTTCCTTTGCTAAGTTTATGAGTCCATCAACCGTGGAATTGGTTATGTTCTTGCCGAGGCCTTTCTTGAGTTTCCACCCGAAATCTATCAGCTTGACAAATCTCTCAAAGTCGTTCTCCCTGATGGAATCTCTGGCTTCCTCCGTGTTCTTCTTTATTTCAAGCAAGTTGGCGATCAGACCTTCAGAGCCCTCTTTGAGTTTGCTAACTTCTTCCTGCAGTTCATCGGTGCTGTTGTGGGTAGAGCCAGTATATGCCATTAGTGTTGACCTCTCAAGATGCCTTACGAAAGGACTGTCATAATCGAATTTCTCCATTCTGTAACCGTTTCCAGTGAATTCCGTATACCGCATTCCTCCAAAGGAAATTGCAAACGGATCCTGCCTGCCAAGGGTCACTCCGAAGAAATTCCTCTCCACGTCGTACGTCTCTTGCGCAAGATTTGCCCTGTCCACTTCCTCTCCCCTAAGAGTCTTTACGATCTGC
>JAJYMI010000069.1 GCA_021787125.1 Thermoplasmata archaeon
AGGCCGCTCTGGGAGGCGTTTTCCTCGGTGTGCTTTACTTGAGATTTGGTCTATATGCGGACGTTCTATTCCATTTCTCAGTTGATTCCCCTGGTGTGGTGATGACGGGCATATACGGCAGTCCACTTGCAACAACAGGTTCAACCGATTTGTACTACATATTCCTGTTCGTCTTCCTCGCAGCGGGGTGCGTAGTTGCTCTAATGTACATTTTCCAGTTGATCAAACTGCTCGACAAGAAGAAGGGAAACACCTTTTTGCCAACCCCACTGGTTGCTGCGACTCAAGACGTGCAACAGAACCAACACGCCTTGAACAACTCCCTTTCGTGTCCTAAGTGCGGATCTTTGGACTCCAATCTGCTCTATGACGATATCTACAGGTGCAACGCCTGTGGAACTGTTTACAAGAAAGGCTAATAATTAGCCATATCGCTGACTCTCAATATCTCCCTGAGAACTGATGTGGCGTATCCTCCAGGGGGTAGCTTAAATCTTGCAGATGATTCTGTGCATTCCATATCGCTGAATCTTAAGAAAATGTCCCTCCTTTCTCCTCTAGAGCTGAGTCCAAATGGCAGCTTGAAATCGATCTGTTTCACGCCCTCTTCATCGATTATCTCTCTTTCTATCTCGCCGGGTTTTCCACCCGCGTACTCGGTCCCATAGCCTATGACCAATGCCGTAGGTGAACCCTCTCCCCTATCGAAAGCGGATTTCAATTTTTCATGATTCAGATTGTTGACTCGTATGGTGTCGTCTTTTAGATTGTAAACGTCTCCGACCATGATCGATTTGCTAATTTCGAACCTCCTGCTGAGTATCCTGTTGAAGATGTACCCCTGGTAGGCGTGGACGAACATGGAAACCAGGTTCTCAGGAAGCTGTTTGATTGCTCCGGAAAAGTCATCGGTGTTATTGGTCAGATGTTCCATCACTTTCCTCTCTAGATCGAGGGACTCCGGGAAGTTTTGAAGTCCTTTTACAGGGTCTGGGTTGTCGAAATATTCTTTCCTGACTTCTGCAAATCTGTCCTCTCCGGGATATCCCACAAACATTCTTACGGCTTCCCTAAAATTCCCTCTCACAATTTCCCTTCCGACTAAGTGGGTCACGGGTCTTATGGAACCGAATCTCTGAGGTCCGTAAAAATTTGGAACTATTCCACTGGTTTTCACCATATTGCAATTCGACAGGAAGGTATCAGGTTCTGCATCAGAGACTCTTATATCAAACCAGTTTCCAGAGTGCGAACCGATCGTTAAAGGACTATCGAGATAGAAATGTTCCAGGACATCAACATCATCAAGCGAAAAATCTCTGTACACTACCCCTGGGATACTAAAGTACTGGACCTTGACGCTTCTCCTGTCCTTTGTACCTGCGAAATAGACTCTCTTTGGCGAAACATGGAAACTCCTTGCGACAAATCTGATGAGTCTGTTGTGCTCCCAGTTCTTTGCCCTGAGCTTGAGCACCAATACCTTCCCCTCGTCCTGTTTCTCCAGATGGTCGAACAGCTCTTCCACATAGAAATCCTCCGATTCCTTTCTGAGCTTGCCTCCTGAAGGATTAAGATCAAAGTAAAAGCCGTTCACTCCAATGTTTGAGAAATCCACTATCTAGAAGCAGCATCAATAATATTAATTAGCCCTTTTGGCTTTCCAGCCTTACATGTGGGAGGGCCTTACGGGCAAGAGGAGAAAAAACGGATTGTACGGAATGGCCATAGGGATAGTAGTATCTGCCATCCTACTCTATCTTTCATTCTACATAACTTTCCTTTACCTCCTGATTCCAGTTCTGCTCTTGGTCATATTCCACTATACCAAGGCATGGCGTTTTTCTGACAGGGCCTTCTATGGACTAATCGCAATAGTGGTGGCGTTCTTCATAGCGATGGTCGGAATATCCGACTCCTTTACCGGAGCGCCACATCAAACGACCGCTTCTCTGACGGTGTCATCTGCTACGTATGATATTCATTTTGGTTATTACAACGACAGTGGAAATTACGTCTTCAATTTCAGTCTGCCATCGACGAACATTTCAAACGACAGCCGGCTGAAACTTGTGGATCTTTTCACGGGCGCCACTATTTTATCGAATAATATCACATTAGCTAATTCTGGTACCAACTACACCTACGTCTGGAATACGGGTCAGCTGTCCCACCACGCCTATGTTGTCAACATGACCCTCTTAATGAAGAACAACTCAACAAAACCGTATTATATCGAGTTCCTAGGACCGGTTCTCCTTTCCTCAGTAAGCGTTATTCTGTCACTCTCTGAGAGTCTGATACTGAGCTATCTTCTCATAACTTTCCTGTTCTACCTCGCATTCGCGTTCTTCGCAAGGGCACTTTCGATGTCCAGGAAGAGAAAGGACAAGAATGCTGGTCAGAACCCTCCGCCACCTACTCCTGTGGATCAGCAGGTCATTGATAGCAATCAGCAGAAGACGGGTTGGTTTAGACGGCGCAATTACTAAGAAACTAAGCCAAGCTCCTTGATCTTGTTCAATACCTCTGTTGCATGCTCCTTCGGACTAACCTTTGGGAAAATGTGGGCAATCCTTCCTTCTTTGTCCACGATAAAGGTGACCCTGTTCGCTGACCGAAGTCCGAGCACGTTGTACTTCTTTGAAATGTCCTTTGATTCGTCAGCAGCAAGCAGGAACGGTAGATTGTATTTTTCAACGAACTTCTTGTGAGATTTCTCCGAGTCCACGCTGACTCCAATTACCTCGATTCCCCTCGATTTGAAATCATCAAAATTATCTCTGAAGTTGCATGCTTCAGTGGTGCACCCAGGGGTATCATCCTTTGGGTAGAAATACACTACAACTACCCCTCCACTGTAGTCGGAGAGTCTTCCCTTGCCACTACCAAAAGGCAACTCAAAATCAGGCGCTATGTCTCCAACTTTCAAATCGTTAGCCATGCGTTTTCAACTGAATGCAGTTAATAAATTTTTTCTGATTAATACAGCGTCAATTTCGAATCATTCAATGGAGTCCGATGGCCAGTTTTGAGAGATCACTTTATTCCTCCATCGATCGGGATCATTGTACCGGTGGTTGCACCAAACACGTTTTCCTTGATCAGTTCAATGACTATCCCTGCAACGTGATCCGGAAGAACCTCAACGTGAAGCAGGTTCCCTCTCTTGTATTCGTCTGGTGTTATCCCCTTCGCCTTTGCTCTGTTCTCGAGGACTCCACCCTCCCATATCTTGGACTCCCTGAATATCTTATCAGGATTCACAACGTTGCTTCTTATGCCATACTTGCCTCCCTCTAGGGCAACGTATCTTGAAAGCTGTGCGGCAAATGCCTTTGAGGTACCGTAAGACATCATCCCCTCGCCAGGGTTGGTGACGTTCTTCGTGACATTGAAGACAAATGTTCCTCCAATGCCCTGGTTTTTCATTATCCTGAAAGCTTCCCTGGTGACAAGAAAAGTACCAACAGAGTTGATGTTCAAGTGCCTTCTGAGATCGTCAATGGAGGTGTCTTCCAGTGGAGAGGGTTTGAGGTAACCAGCGTTATTGAAAACTGCATCTATTCCACCAAAATTCCTCACTATTTCCCTGTAGGCTTGTCTTACAGACTCCTCGTTTGAGATATCAAACGTCAGGCCAAGAGCGTCATTCCCAATCTCCTTGCTGACGTCAGAAATCCTCGGATCGATGTCCCCTCCGACTGCCTGAATTCCCTCCACTGCGAACCTTGAAAATGTCACTTTACCTATGCCGCTGGCGGCTCCTGTGACCAGTCCAACGAACCCCTCGAGTTCCTTTCTCTTCCTCTTAGCAAGTTTGGCCTCCTGGAAGGGCCAGTACTCCATGTCATAGCACTGTTGATTGGATATGAACCGGTTCTTCGAAATTGCGTTGGCTGCAGAAGCTACCCTGAAGGAGTGGATTGCATCATCTCTCAGTATGTCCGCTTCTCTCTTGGTGTTTGCAGCAGTCATTAGCCCATAACCCTTTAACACGATAACGGAAGGATAGGGATCGTGCATGCTCCTTCCCTGATGAACGAACTTCTTGAATTCGTACTCATACGTCCTGACAAAGTCTGCTATCCCTGATTCTACCTCTGAAAGGTCTTCAATAAAGAGGTAGCTCTTCTTCATCCTCACCAGCATGTCTGGAGTTGCCGGACCCAGGGAAGCAAATTTTCCGGCTTCCTCACTCAGGGAAAATCCTACAGTTTCCGGGGAGTCATCCCAGGTAAGTATCTTCTTCCTCTCTTTGCTCAGGTATCCCCGCATTTTCGGGAGGAAATCTATGAATTGGTCGTCTCTTTCTTTCTCTAAAACCGATCGAGGGATGCCTTTCCATTTGCTCTGTATGAAGGTTTGCGCTTCCTTTACCAGTCGGATGTGCATCTCATAACTATCTTTTGCCGTGTCTCCCCAAGTCACGAGACCGTGATTCCTCAATATTACTCCAGCAAAATTGGATAGGTCTCTTTCCTCAATGGCATTAAGGAAATATCTAGCCAATTGGAATCCTGGCTGTATGTATGGTATAACCAGAATCTTTTCTTTGAAAACTTCCGCAATCTCATTATCCGCCAGTTCTGTGTTGGTAAGAGCAACGATGAAATCAGCGTGCGAATGATCCACAAACTTGGAATTTATGAAAGCGTGAATGAATATCTCAACTGATGGAAAGGCCTGATCCTGATCTATCATACAGCTCCTGATGAATGAAGACATCTCCTCATCATCCATGCTCTCAAGCAGTTTTGCTTCCAAGAGTCTATCCAATTCCACCGCAGTGAATTCTTCTGGATTGATAGTTGCCAGATCTGAACCGGAGCTCTTCACGAATAGCGCTGGAGTGTCTTTTCCCACCATGGTGTGAACTCTAAGTTTTACGCTGGTGTTACCGCCCCCGTGAAGAACCAGGTTCTCGTCCGTTCCAAGAGATCTAGACGTCGCAACCCGTTCATCGAGCAGTTTCTTCCCGTCGCCAGGAATGGTAAACATCATGATGTGCGAATACCATCCTGATAAAATAGATTTATCCACACTTTGTCCTGTCTCTTTCTGATAACTAATTACAACTTCCTCGGGCGCCCTATTGTCCCCGTTTAGTTCCCTAAAAGACTGAGATTATCGACTTCCTTCCTTTAATTGGTCTTACCCCATAGACTAGACTCTGATTATTTCGACACCAGTAACAATTTAAACCACAAGAGCCATGATATAGAAATGGACGATCCAAATGAAGCTGTTTCCAAGAGTGGTCCAATCACTTCTGGTGATTCAAGACCTCGTCCTATAAGGCTGAGAAGGATACTTGCAATCACTACCGTCTGCATCGTAGCAATAATAATTGTGACAGCTTCAGCTATCGTCTTGATAAACAATGACCGAGATCATCTAGGCATAATCCCTTTCTCAAAAGTCAGCGCCATTGCAGGACAACAGTTCACAGTTTTTTATCACAACAATTCTTCTGATATTATCCCCTATTACTCTACCCCAGTAAAAATAAATATTGCCTTTTTCAATGCATCAGATCATAACGGGTCTGTGATAATTGCTTCACTAGAATTCTCCAATAGAACACTAGCAATTGAATTCGTCAACTCCAACTACGCTGAATGGCACCTTTCCACCACAATGTTAAACGTAAATGTCACCATTGCGAAAGGTTCGTACGATGGCTTTAATTTTTCAGCAGTTGAAGGGGGGTACAATCTCCTAGGTGTGGTAGGATATTCTGGACCATTTGCTTTCATGATAGTTGCTTCTCAAATCAACTTCTCTAACGTTACCGCCCTGATTCACGACGAGATCCAAGCGATGACCTAAAATCCATTTCACCTGCTCTTGGTGTCTATGATCATTCAGGAGTTTTTGTGCAGGAACAACTCATAGACTGAAGTCCCATCTGGTGAGAGAAGTTAAATCGAACTCTCTCGTAAGTGGTGGAAACGAATATGCCGAGTCGAGTTGGAAATATACGGGGGACGCAGGTCGGTACGTTCTCGTTCAAACCAATGTCTGATCTTGCTTCAGGTGCTGAATTTCTTGTACAGGACCATTGCATCTTGTACACCGCTCAAAAATACTACAAATACTAAGTAAGTACTCACCAGAAAGACTAATATATTGACGAAGTAGCTCAAGGAGTTGAGACCATTTCTAACTCAACGTCGCCCGGGAAAGCTCATATTTTAAGCGGACATATTTCAACGAGTAGGAGGTTTCATTGAGCGTGAAATATAGACTCGAGATAATTTTACTTCTTATCCCCCTACTTCTGCTCGGGACTTACTCTTTTTTGATTGCAAGAACAGAACTCCTTGCAGGTTCTTATTTTAGGAACACCATGGGAGTGCTTTATTGGGGTCTATACCTCGCGGTAACTGCGTCTGCACTGTTGATCAGTTATGCGATCATTTTGATCAAGAGTTCACTGTCCTATTCACGTGACATCTCACCAGTCTATGGAATAGTTTCGTTGTGGCCAACGTGGCTGATTGGAATGTATATCTACACATCAACTTTCCATATGCCAGCCACTCAATCCAGCGGTGGTCCATTTCCAGAACCATCTTTCGTTGTCGTTTCTTGGAGTGCGCTTGTTACACTGAATTTGATTATTTCCCTGGTTTTCCTATTTTCTAAATCGGCTTCGAGGCACAGAATAAAAGAACTGAGTTTCTAGAAATCTGAAAGGATGAAACAAGCTTCATCCGAGTTTGGTCAGTTTTAGTGGAAAATGGTAATTCTTGACAAATAGAACTGATGGCAGGGCCAAAACTTCAACTTTTCACGCTATCCTGTCCTTTTGTAATCGCTTTGATAAAGACAAAGAATAAATCGGAATTGAAATTACACTCACATGGACTCGTTTTCCAACAGGGACAAGGATGTCTTCCTGATCACCTGTGAAAAGATGATCGATAGGGGAGCACTAATGTCACGCTACAGCAGAACCAGAGAACTCGATATCAGGACACTGTGGGACAAGGAGTTTGCAGAAGTACCTGACAGAGGGGAACGATTCTACGAGAGAGTCTTCCTGGAATATGGAGACGAGTCGGTTGCAGAACTGGCGACAGCCCAGCTAGGAATCCAGAACGTAAGCAATGTTCTATCCAAGATCATAGAAGAGAGCAGGATTGGTCTGTCCTACCTGGAAAAGAGTTCAAGGTACGTTTCATACAGAGAGAAGAGGAACGGAAGATACCTCTACCTGGACGCAGAAAGAGCAGGTATTCCTCAGAGGTATCAACAGAGGTACGAGGAATTCAACAATTCGCTCTTCGAACTCTATGAAAGGATTTTCACAGAAGTGACCAACAGCATTCGAGAAGACAACCCCTTTGAGAATACTAGGTTCTATCTTCCGAATGGAAAAGAAGTCAGAATGGGTGAAGAAGGAGCTTCAGAAGAGGTGTTGAAGAAGGCATACGATAGCTCGGTGAGAAGCAGGGCACTCGACGAGACACGTTTCATTTTACCCGCCTCAACTCTCACCAATATAGGTATCAGTGGGAATGCAAGGGCATTCTCTCATCTGCTGGAGCGACTCAGAGTCAGCGGACTGAACGAAGCCGACAGGCTCTATACAGAACTGATGACAGAACTGAAACTGGTATTTCCGAAACTCATAGACAACGTAGAAAATCAGCACGGTCTGGAGAATATTGAATATCTGAAAACGATGAAAAATTCTGTCCCAGAAAGGATTGGTGCGGCAACATCATCTAAGAACGGTGTGGTAAAGTTGATGGCATGGGAGGGGGATGATGCCGTCCTTAACAAGGTCCTTTCTGCTTATTACTTTGACAAAACTGAGGGAGATTACGAGTCACTATACAACACTCTTGCATCCCTCAGTCCTCTGAAGAAGAAGGAGATCCTCGACAAGATTGCATCTCTGAGAAAAAACAGAAGGAACAAGCTAGACAGAAGCTTCGAGCACGTTCACTATACATTTGAGATCAACGCCAACTTCGGGGCCTTCAGAGACCTTCAGCGACACCGCTCACTAACAATCCAGAGGAAGATGCTGAGCACGCAGTACGGATATGACATTCCTTCTACAATATCTAAGATGGAGGAACTGTCGAGGGAGTATGTGAATGCTATGAAAGAATCGAGCGAGCTCTACAAGAGCATTTATGCTGTAGATCCTAGATCTGCGCAGTACGTTGTTGTTTTTGCGCACAAGCATCCAGCACTAGTAACGATCAACCTGAGAGAACTCGTGTACCTCACCGAACTCAGATCGACACCACAGGCACATTTTGATCTGAGATACATAAGCAGGGAGATGGTCAGGCAGGCTAGAGAAGCGAATCCATCCGTCGATCAGGTATTCAGATTCCTCAACACAAAAGAAGAGGAACTTGGCAGATTGAGCGCAGAACTGAGGAAGGAGATAAAACTTAAAAGTGCCTAAACAGGTCTACTCGACAATAGGCAGAAATCTCCGGGAGGTCTTACGTTTATTCTCTGTGTGCCGTAGCCTTTCCCTTGCTCTCCTGGAATAAGTCAAGTGCCTCTTTCACTGTCGCCTTCTCGTGGACTATTGCCCTTATGGATTTGATCATCGCAACAGGGTTTTCATTCTGCCAGATGTTCCTTCCCATATCCACTCCCACCGCTCCCTCTTGAAGTGCGTTGAAGACCAGGTTGAAGACGTCCAGTTCCGTGTTCAGCTTTGGTCCCCCTGCGACCACTAGAGGAACGGGTGTCCCTTCGGCGACTTTTCTGAAATTCTCGCAGTAGTAAGTTTTCACAACGTGTGCTCCTATCTCCGCGCCTAGCCTGCAGGCGAGTGCCAGGTACTTAGCATCCCTCTTTTCCAGTTCCTTCCCCACTGCGGTGATTGCCATTACCGGAATTCCAAATTCTTCTCCATCGTTGACCAGTCTGGAGAGATTTATGAGAGACTGTTTCTCGTGCGCTGTCCCAACAAATATTGAAATCGCAACAGCAGAGACGTTGAGTCTTACTGCGTCCTGCATTGAGGTCGTGATCTCCTCATCACTAAGGTCTTCCTTCAAAACGCTAGCTCCACCAGATACCCTCAGTAGAATCGGAGTGTCCCACTTTGGGTCAATTGACGTTCTCAGCACGCCCCTGGTGACAGCGACAGTATCCGCGTATGGTAGTAGAGGTTCGAGCATCTTTCTTGGATTTTCTAACTTGTGTGTTGGTCCCATGAAATATCCATGATCCGCTGCTAACATCACTGATCTCCCTGTTGAGGGCTTGATCATCCTTGAGAGCCTGTTACTCATTCCCCAATCCATATTTTTCCCCTTTTATAGTACCCACGAATGTTATCTTAGGCTAATAACATTTCCGTTTTATAGAATCCATTGTTGATTGAATCATTCTGCTTAGCAGCGTTCAAGCTGATAGTATATTTTTAATAACGAGAACAGTTGAAGAATCGATGTCTTCACTGAAAATTGGAGATTTTTACGACATGAAATTTCTTGCAAATTTGAACGTCGCAAACGGCAGGATATTCTTCGAATCGTTCAAGCCGGTCGAAAAGACCAACAAGTACGAATCAGAAATTATGGAACTGAAGGGATCGAATACCGTAAAATACACTAGAGGAAGGGAAGACAGAGACTCGGTTGTAGACTTGACAGGATTCAGAATGGCTTACATCATCAGAGATGAAAAAAAGACAACGGTCCTAACAAAGGACATCGAGACAGGTCAGGAGAGAAATCTGTGGGAAACAGAGATGACGGTAAAGAAGATGCAGTGGGACAGCTCGTCCAAGGGGCTGTACCTCATAGTTCAGGACAAGCCAAAGTACGAAGATTTCAAGATAATCGAAAAGTACCCGATG
Source organism: Thermoplasmata archaeon (assembly GCA_021787125.1). Classification (GTDB taxonomy): domain Archaea; phylum Thermoplasmatota; class Thermoplasmata; order Thermoplasmatales. Next base: position 9,848 of record JAJYMI010000069.1, read on the forward strand.
TACTTCAACGGTGAGGGGTTCTTCCCGAACGTCGGATTCAAATTCATTCACCTGAGACTCAACGGGAAAGTACAAACTCTACTTGAAGGAGATAACGAAATCTTAGATTTTGCACTGGACCCTTCCACGCGAGATATCGCAATCGTGGAAAGACCGGAGAACTGGGACGTTTATGATTCCAGGATTGGAATACTCGCATCCGGCGATGGAGAAATCAGTTTCATCGAAAAGGTGAAGGGGGGAATAAGCAACCCCGTTTACGACAAGGACGGTACGCTCTACTTTCTGTTTTGTAAACAGACTCGCAGCGTTTTTGAGAGTTCCAAGATCTATAGCTTCAAGGATGGAAGGCTTTTGAATCTGCTTGAAAAGTTTGACATCTCTCCTGAAAACACAGTCAATTCTGACTCGAGAATGGGGAACATGCGGACAGTAGTTCCGCATAACGGTCGCGTCTACTTTGTCGCAACGGTTGGAGGCAGGGCGGGTATCTACAGGATTGGAGCAGAGAGGAAACTAGAAACCGTTGTCAGCGGAGATTTTTCGGTCGATACGTTCGATTTCAGGGGCGACACAATTTTCTATATCGCACAGACATCTAATTTACCGCAGGAAATATACGAGTTCAACGGAAAGAGCAGAAGGATAACAACTATAAATTCCAAGATAGAGAGAAGGTACCTCAAGAAGGCAAAGAATTTCAAGATGACAGCTAGCGATGGCGAAGAGGTAGAGGGCTGGTTCATGAAGGGTGGCAAGAAGGCATCCATCCTCGAAATACACGGTGGCCCGAGGACATCTTATGGAGAAGGATTCATGTTCGAATTCCACCTCCTGAATTCGTACGGGTTCAGTGTCATTTACTCAAATCCTAGGGGGAGTGATGGCTATGGTGATGGCTTCGCCCTGCGGATAAAGGAGAGATACGGAGAGAGGGACTATCAGGACATCCTAGAGATTGCTGACTATGCTGTAAACAGTCTTGGACTGAGCAGGGACAGCATGGGAGTCATAGGTGGATCTTACGGAGGGTTCATGGTCAACTGGACCGTAGGGCACACGGATAGATTCAGGGCTGCCGTTACAGATAGGTCAATAAGCGACCAGATATCCTTCTACTTCTCCAGCGATATAGGTCCAAGGTTCAACTCTGATCAGATGGGAGGAACTCCATACGACAATCTTGAACACTTCTGGGGTAAGTCTCCACTCAAATTTGTAAGGAACGTCAAGACTCCATTGCTGATCATTCATTCAGAGGAAGACTACAGGTGCCCCGTATGGCAAGCGTACGAACTCTTCACCCAGCTGAAGAGACAGGGATCTGAAGTGAGAATGATTTCTTTCAAGGGAGAAAACCACGACCTTTCCAGGGGTGGCAAACCAAAGAACAGAGTGAAGAGACTAGAAGAAATCACAAAATGGTTTGGAACCAAATTGTTTCGATCAACGTAGAATGGGCTAGGGAAGGATATCTACTCCCTTCCTGCATTTATGTAGAAGTCCATCCTTGCAATCAGCTCGTTAGTGAATTTCTCTGGAAGGGTTGACCTATATCCGAATAGCTTCATCGCCAACACCCTGTTTCCAATGAAGAGCTGATAATATTCGAACCTGAGAGAAGCATACTCCCTGTTCACATTCCAGAGTCGCTTCTTGAGATTCTCTTCAGTCAATCTTCCAGCTCCTTCAGTTTCTCTGTGAAAAGTCTGCGATCCATCTTGGCTATCTCAATTCTGTTCCTAAGGAGTTCTAGCTGCTCTGTGCTCTCATCCAGTTCTTCTTGAATTTTAACCATGAATACGACCTCCAGATAGGAATCATCATTCGTAAGAAGGTTTGGCCTTTTGAGCTCCGGAGGATTCCATCTCCTTGAGCGCCAATAGTGAGGAAATCAAATATTTTTCCGTTCCGATGACGCTTCAGAACTCTCTACAGGTAATAGCTTTCAGCGTAAGGACCGCGCTCGAAGTTTATCAGCTTTGCTGGAACGTTTTCGATTTTACCCGTGTCCTTGAAATAGAACAGGATGCCCATGCTGGCCCTACCAGAGTCGGCAACCCCACTTATGATGTCCTTCCTAGCATTCGTCACGTCTCCACCCGCGAAAATACCTGGATAGCTAGTCATGTTGTACTGATTGACTATCACGTCCCCCGAGGGGGTCAGGTTAATCCTCTTTCTAATATCCTCCGGGATGAATGACAGATCCGCCTTCTGTCCGGTTGCCTCGACGACTGTATCGGCTTCCACCGTGTATTCCTTATCCTTGATGGGTACCGGTTCTCTCCTGCCAGTTCCCCTGTCGACCATCTCGTTCTTCCAGTATTTTACACCCTTTACCTTCCCGTTCTCGCCGTAGTATTGAGTTGGAGTGACTTCCCAGATGAATTGAACTCTCTCCTCCTCTGCTTCGTCCAGTTCTTCTTCGGCGTTACTGGATGGGTAACCGGGTCTATCCGTGACAGCCCTCCTGTACATGACTATGACTTTCTTGGCTCCTCTTCTGAGGGATATCCTAGCGGCATCGAAGGCGGTGAAACCTCCACCTATTATCGCAACAGTATTTCCGACCTCAATTTGCTTTCCATTGTTGATTTGTCCGAGAAAATCGAGTGCGTGATAGACTCCTTTGAGTTCCACTCCAGGGGTTCTCGTCTTGGAGGGCTTCCAGTTTCCTATGGCTATGTAGACGGCGTCATATCTCTCCAAGAGTTCCTCGAACTTTACGTCCCTCCCGATCTTCTTGTTGTAATAGATGTTAGCACCGTAAGATAGGACATGGTCAGCCTCTTTCTGCACGGTGTTTCTTGAAAGTCTGAAGTCAGGTATGCCATGTACCATCATTCCACCTGGTCTGTCCGTCTGTTCGAATACGTCTACCCGAACTCCGTTTATAGAGAGATAGAAAGCAGCAGACAGTCCCGATGGCCCACCACCAACTATTGCGACCCTTGGATGACCCCCAAGGTCGTTGACAACAACGTCCAGGGTCTGTCTGTAGTCCTCGACGTTCTCAGAAATGAATCTCTTGATGTGTCTTGTCGCGACAGGACCCTTGTTGTCATCAAGAAGACAGTTGTCTTCACAGGGGTGTGGACAGACACTTCCACACACGCCGACAAATGGTAGCTTCTCGAAATTTATCTTCAGTCCCTCTTCCAGGTTTCCGTTCTTCACCGCGATCTGAAAACCAGGCACATCGATCCTCGCGGGGCAACCCTCTATACAGAGACCACAACCAAGACACCTCGAAGCCTCTGCCGTCACCTCTTCCAGCCCGTAAGGCACCAAAGTTTGAACGTCTAAGCTCTTTACTCTACTCTCTGGTTCAAAATGTTTTATAGGTACTCTCGAGTAATTCACATAGTTCAAATAGGTCCACCATTTACGACAGTTCCTACGGTAATAAATGATTATCTACATCGATCAGTGCGGCTTAGAAAATGCACAGGTCAAAGCGAGAATAAAATGGCCCGACCTACCTCAGGTGCATGTTCTCCAGACTGTGAACGGCCCTGTAAAATGAAGGGTCGATGTCCAGGCTCCTCTTGTACATCTTCTCAGCAAGTTTCTCCCTTCCGAGGCTCTCAAATATCTGCCCCTTCACAAAGTACACGTCAGCCTTCTCTGGTTTCACCTTTGTGATCGTTCTGAGGTCGTCCAAAGCCATCTTGGGATATCCCATCATGGCGAGGGTGATTGCCCTGTTGAAGTACGAGTCCACAGCCTTCTTGTTGACCTCTTTTTTGAGTATTGCGATCGATTTCGAATAGAGATCCACCGCTTCAGAGTATAGAGCATCCTCCACCATACCATTAGCCAGTTCGTAGTATTTCCTGGATATATTACCGACCACTTCAGCTCTCTCTTTCTTTTTCTTCGAGACTCTAAGATGTGTTCTGATTCCCTCGATCTGTTTCTCCAGTTCCATTTCCTGTCTGTCTCTTTCCAGGGCCCTCTCCATTCCCTCAGGATTCAAAGCGGTGGCTAAAGTTTGGTGCTCACTATCTTTCATTGCTGAATTATTGGAATTAGAATATTAAAAGATTTCGTACATGATTAAATTGATTTACCTGACTTTCTCCTCCTTAAACGAATTCAAAACACGACCCCTCAAACCAGAAGAAGCGTTGTGGGAGAAAAATCAGCTCTAGAGTTCAGATGCTGTCTCTTCTGAATTCAATCCTGCCCTCTTCAAAGGTTAGAGAATAGATGTCGTTTACCTCGAACTTGATTCCCAGGGACTCGTACTCTTCATCACTCAGTCTCAGTATGAGTTTCTGATTTGGTCTGGACTGAATTCCAACGGTCTGCGATATTCCCTTCATCAGGTCATTCACAAAATCGGGGCCGAAAGTGAAACTCTGTACGGGTCGATCCGTTTGTGTAACGTATTCATCAAGATCGATCTCTCTCCCTCTAGTCCTGGTATCTTGATCGTAAAAGGAGGATATGTTTATGACCATCACCTTCTTGCTCAGCATAAATCTGCAACGTAAATGGATATATATTTATTTGTAGAGGGTCACAGGATGAAACCTGAAATTCAGCCAAACAACTCGCCCGACAACGTTTCACGACTCTGTGTTTTCAGACGTGTCCACTGAGCAATGAAATGGCCTGATCCATTCTGACGTCTGTAAACTGTTTAGTAACCTCTTTCAGCAGACTCTCTTCCCCCGCATTGTGGAGGGCTATGATGGCATTCCTTGCAAATCCGCCAAAAGTGGCTCTCTTGATCGCGCTTCCCCTGTAGGTTCTGTCAAAAGATTCCTTGTCTATGAAAGCGATTTCTTCGAGTTTCATTCTGTTGAAGAATGAACTCTCACTTACTTCGTGCAGCGTCGATTCCATCTTGTCCCTGTTCCAGGGACACACATCGTTGCAAATGTCACACCCAAAAATCATTTCGCCCATCCTGTCAGTGACATTTCTTGGAATGATCCCTCGATTCTCTATCGTGTGGTAGGATATGCAGAGGTTCGAGTCAACTGTTCTGTTCATACTGATAGCTCCAGTGGGGCAACTATCGATGCACCTCGTGCAGTTTCCGCATGAATCCGGTGTCGGGAACAACGAGGAATCTACGGGTAGATCCGTTACTGCGGAGCCAATGAACGTGAAGGAACCAACTGAGGGGCTAATGAGCATTGAGTTCTTGCCAATCCATCCGAGATTGGAACTCGAGGCGATGTTTCTCTCGAGAACCGGCCCAGTGTCGACGTAACTTCTGTAGTCTCTCACGAACATACCATTGTCGACCATGAACTCGTCTATGATTCTTGGGAAAAAAATGTGGTAGTCGGGGAAACCTGCGTACGTAGCTACTCTTCCATACCCGTGCCTTGACTCATTCCTTCTCCTGTAGTTAAGGAGGAAAACGATGATCGATCTTGAGCCCTGTTCCAGAAGAGAGGTGTCGTTGTTCTTCTGTAATCTTTCTTCTCTTGAGAGGTATGACATTGATGCTTGGTGTCCTCTGGAAAGCCAGCTGGTGAAGATATCACCATTATTGATTCCGACTCTGATGGAAGAGACTTTAAGATACGGAGGGACGGGCAGATCGGGATCCAACAGCACTGTGGTCTATAGAATCCGCACTCTAAAGTTTGATGATGCTTATATCGCTAAAGCACATCATCAACCAGTGGAACCTGGAAAGGCAGGCATGAGAGAGATCAGAGGCATACTGAAAAGAAACAGAGGTGTGATGCTGAAGACCAATATCATCGGATCAGACTTTTCTTTCTTGAAGTACGGATCAGGAGATTTGGTATTCAAAATTGAGCCGATGGTCTTTTACAAGTCTCTGAGTATCAAGGACAATGCCCTCCTGTCGGTGATATTTCCCCTGAACGATTTTGTCACATCCGGTACCTGGCCTAACTTAGCCATGATAGATTTCGAAAGACCTAATGGAGCAGGGAATGAATTCTATGATTATGTAGACAGAGTCTTAGAAATACTTGGAGAAAGGGGGATAAGAGTTGCAGCCGGGCATACGGGAAGTTATGGAAATATGGGATACGGCGTCGCAGGAACTATGGCTCTCATAGGTTTCAATAAACCCGTATTCAGTTTCAAGAGAATCAGGAAGGATGACTCATTCTATTCGGTAGGTATTCTCGGGAATGAGCTGTCGTTCTTCCAGGAGAGACAGAGGGGGTCGTCTGCTCTTCCCCCTCTTGATCTTTCCGTAGAGGTTTACATTTCAGAATTCCTCAAGATCAGTAGATCGGTGCACTTCGTCCACGACATGTCTGAAGGAGGGCTCTCGAGGGCCCTCAGCGAGATCTCCGAGATGTCGCAGTCTGGGTTCAATGTAAAGTCTGTGGATATGGAAACAGTGACATCAAGG
>JAJYMI010000036.1 GCA_021787125.1 Thermoplasmata archaeon
TCTGCACATGCCTGTAGAATTCTATGGTGGATTGGGTAATCTTTCGATTTGTTTCGGAAGAGAATAGGTTTCTAAAGGCGGCCGCGCTCTTTGCGGTATTACCCTGGCAGAATGCAGGTCTCTTCTCGATCACAGCTATCTGCAGTTTTTCATTCATTCTCTTCATGTGGTAAGCGCTAGCGAGACCCGTGATCCCAGCACCCACTATGACGACATCATATTTCCTCATCTTAATCAAGATCCTTTCTGAAGGACAACTGTTGTCCAGTTCCGCTCCCACTGCGGTGACTGCTATGAATAAATTCTCCCTTCTCTACGGCCATGTCATTACACTCAGTATCTCTCTGACCGCTTTCCTTGCCGATGTCGTTTTGGACTTCAGACCATACTCCAGAGCTTCTCCAACCAGATCCATATGTTTCGCAGTTAGTCCCCTCATTGTAACCTCATTGACACCAACTCTTCCAATGCTATCTACCAGTATGTTCGAGGTCTCCAGTTCTCTCGAGATCGCTGACATATTGTCGTACTTCAGCTGAAACATTGCACTGTCTGATACCTCTGGTTTATTCTCAAGCTCAATCTTCCGGTCGATCAGTGACTTCACCAGGCTCTTCCTGTTCTTCATGCACTTCTCACCGTAGTTGCTCTTCGAAAGGTATTCGAGTGATATCCCAAGGGCAGCTATCCTGGAGAGATGGAAATTGTCATAATAGTTCCAGATGGGATTGCTCTTCACCGCCCGTTCCAATCTCTTCTTTCCAACAATCAACCCACCCTGTGGTCCGGGAAAATTCTTGTGAGTGCTGCCATAGACAACGTCCGCTTCGCCGAAGTCCTTCTGGAATGTACCAGTGGCGAGCAGCCCCAAGACGTGTGAGGCGTCGTACAGAATCAAAGAGTCCGGAAACAACTCCTTGACCCATTTCATGTCGTACGGGTGAAGGAAGAGGCTCGCACCGAGTATGACTGCCTTATAACCTCCTTTAATCCTAGATAGCTTCTCATAGTCGATCTTCCATCCTTTCATCGGAATCTCCTTCCCCTCTATTCCCAATAGTTTTGGTAGGAATGGAGGTGTGTAACCGTCGTAACCGCCTTTTACCAGAGGGACGTAAAGGAACTTATCTCCCTTTCTTAGAAGACTTCCGAGCACCTGCATTGCTGCAAGATGGCCTGCGATGGGTCTAACGTCTGCAAAATCCGATTTGAACGCTCTCCTTGCCAGTCTCTCAACTTCTTCCACAAGTGTCTCCGAGTGTTTGGTCCCAGCGTAGGCATTGTGGATTCTCTGGTTTCTAAAGTTGGAGTCGATTACCAGAGAGTACCTCTGTTCGAAATCCGAAGAGAGCGCCCTGAGCGCTTCTCGGGGAATCGTGTTTTCGGAGGGTTGAAGTGCAAGAACATTACTCCTGAAATTTTCCTGATCTTTAATGATCTCAGAAACAACGGTCATACTTTGAAATGCTAACGGATATTAGTTCTTTATCACTTTCAGATCCAGTACAACGTGGTCGTGAGATGGAGAGTAACTCTTTACTCTTCTGACTCTCACGCTATCCACAGACTTGTGTTTCTCGTACTTCATAGAAGCTGCTTCGTACTCGTCTCTCTTGACAAGCTGATGCAGATGGATCTTACCTTCTTTCTTCAGATATGTAAGAGCTTCACTTAGGTAATCGTGCGAATCAAAGTGCCCCATGATGATCCTATCAGCAAACTCTTTCATCGGGAGTTTTGCTGAATCTCCCAACATCGGTATCAGGTTCTTCGCTCCATTGAGCCTCTTATTCAAAACCAGGTAGTGAAAGGAATCTGGGTTGATGTCGCAGGAGTATATTCTCTTGACCCTGAATGATAGTGGGATAGAAAAATAGCCTATCCCTGCGAACATATCCAGTACAGTTTCGTTCATGTTTACTTCCTCAGCGAGACGATGCCTCTCATTCTTGTTGCCCTTTGAGAACATCACCCTCTGTGGGTCCATCTCGTAGAGTATCCCGTCCTCTCTCTGGGTTACAGTGGTATGAATCCCTGAGATGAGCTTGGCCGATGGTACCCTTCGTGTGCTGTGGATGCCCGTGTACCTATAGACGGCCCACAGCTTGAAAGACGAGAGCATCAGATGTCCAAAGTACGTTTCATCCTTCTCGAACTCGTCCTCCTCCCTTATGATCATCGCCTTGCCCAGTGTTTCGTAATTCTGATGAAATTCATCCTTGGAAATTCCGAGTCTTCTTGAGACCAAGCTTATGGCATCATTTCTCATGGATCTCCCACCTAGAGATGAACAACCAAGTGATCAAACCAATGAGGGGTACGGTGACGGAGAGAAGGAAAGTTCTTGAGAGACCGTAGCGATCATTGAGAAACGCGAAAATGAATGGGGCGGCAATTCCTCCTATGTTCCCCCAGAAGTTCATCCAACCTCCGACCAAGGACGAGCTGTTTTCTCCTCCCAATCTGGTGGATAGACGCCAGGATGACAGGAGTATAGGGTCCAAGAAGAATAGCGAGACTATCACGAAGATAAGGAACACCGCTGCGCTCCTGGAAAGAGCCATACCCACCAGCGTTACAGCAACTATGACATACGACATCGCCGAGATGAGCTCATCCCTGTTTATCCTGTCCATGTACAGACCGAACAAGATTGAACCCACTGCCATGAATATCCAGGGTAGCGGGCCATATATCAAATTGTTGGACTGTATTGCAAACCTTTCCTTCAGAAAGTAGGGGTACCAGCTGAATATCACATAGAAGTAGTAATCGTAGATCAAGAACGAGAGTCCGAACATCAGGTATTTCTTTCCCAGGAGGGAGGACCATTTGACCTTTTCATACTGGCCCGTGTATTTTATTCTCAACGACAGAAGAGTGATCCCGGTCGCGATTCCAACAACTCCGAAGAACATGAATGGCAGTATCACGTCCAATCGACTGTAGTAGAGTCCAAGGGTCGCAAACGGAATGATGGCTGGAGACAGGTCGCCGATGGCGGTCACAATGCCAGAAGCTCTGGCATACTGTCTGTCCTTGTAGAACAGCCGCAGGAGAAATATGACGGATGGAAATACTGGGCCCTGGGCAAGTCCCATTATGAATGCCAAAACCAGTGCGGCAATAAACGATCTGGTAAAAGGGAGGACGAAGAACAGCACGGACCAAGTGATCAGTGAGATTCCTATGATCTTCGATGGACCGAACTTCTGGGCAATCCTTCCACCAGGGATCTGGAAGATCGTGTAGCCTATGTAAAATGCGGAAAATAGAACTGAGAAGACAACAGTGGATGTCAGGAAATAATTTGTCATCAACTGGTCGTAAAGGGTCGAGATGACGTACCTGTCTCCGAGAGCAAGGAAGCCTGCCAGCGAGGCAAAAACAAGAATGCGGACTTTGCCGTTCATATGATTCCGTTTTCTTTTAGTTTCTCCGGTAGGTACGTGTCAGTGACAAAATCCAGTCCATACTTTGCTAGGGCCTGCTGTTCCGCCTTCTTTCCGAGTTTGAGCATCGTCTCGATCTCCCCCTTCCAGAATGGGATGTTGAATCTCGGATCTTCAAGCTCGGCGTGAAGTGCTTCGACATCCTTCTCGGTCAGTTTGTCCGTTGGCAGTTCGTATCTAAGTATATCGCTCGCCGTTATGCCAATGAATTCGGTTGTGGGAGTGGCGAGCGTATCTGAAATGTGAGCGGTCTTAATGGCGCCGTAGGCCACTGAAGCGAATATCCTGAAACTCCATGGATCACCATCGGTGAAGACGACTATAGGCAGACCCATCTCCTTGTTTAGCCTGTTCAACAGTCTCCGGGTGGATCGCGAGGGCTGTCCCTTCATGTGAACGAGGAGAGACCTCATGTCTTCATCGAACCTATTTTCAACGAGCCTGTCAAACATACCTCCCGTCTCTATGGCGAGGACGAAGTCAACATCGCTCGAAATGAGATCCACCTTCTCCTTTTCAACGTTGTATGGGATGGTATAGCCAGCGTCTCCAACGTCATCTCTGCAGTTCAATTTCTTCTTCTCTCCCTTCCTGTTGAGTTCAGAGATGGTGAGATTCCCTATGACTGAGGCACCACTCTCCTCCGGGCGGAGTCTCATCTCTTCTCTAAGATAGTTAGTCATCACCTCCAGGTCTTCGACCATGAGGTTCGACTCATCCTGGCTCTCAAACTTCCCTAGGTTCCATCCCTCAGAGATGTAGTACATCTCTCTCAGCGTGGACGTCTTGAGATCCAGTCCCATCTCGTCAACGAAATCTATGATGTAGAGCATCTTCAAGATGCCCTTCGCAGAGCTCGCTTTGGAGGCATAGCGTTTCACGGTGTTGTTCCCGTACTTCCAGACAGCGGTCTTCGGGTCGAAGAGTATGTTTTCTTTGTTCCTCGACTTAAGTTCCACTTTGGGTACCCTTCCCTCTTTCATCTCCAGATATATCTCTCTAGCAATCGCTTCTAATTTTTCATTCATCACTGAACACCTTCGGTAGTGTATACGCTCCAAGGAGGACTGGTTCCGGCAGATCCACATAGATCTCAGTGGAACTTACGATCTCCTTGGTAAAATTGAGTTTGACTTTCTGGAAGGGCTTGAGGTTCTTTACACTCTCGGTAAAGGTCCCCTCTCCCTTCAGGACCACTTTGAAATTCTGTAACTTCTCGGTATAGTTTTCCGCATAGAGTTCCCCTCCGATCTCTCTGAAGGCTACAACACCCATGACCTTGGAAATGATGGGAGTAATGTCGGGAGGCTCCAGACCCAGTATCTTCGAACTCTTTTCAGCTATCTGAGGCAGTATCTGTTCTATGAGTGCGAATTTTTCTTCGACCTGGCCCTTGTAAGCTTCCTTTTTCCTCATCGTCTTTATCTGTCTCGCTACCCCCTTCAGCAGTACGTCCAGGGCTTCCATGATCTCAGGGACTGTCGCAATCGCTTCCTTGGCTTCTGAAGTGAATGGAATCTTTGTGCTAGCCACGTGAACTGCGACGATAAGAGGTCCTATGGGTACCTGGTCCTTCACCGGCTGTGAGAATCCATACTGGTTCCAGTTCAGGGATGAGATCGCCCGAGTAATCGCACAGCTCCCGGACTGGTAGAGCAGGGGGACTCTGTTTGCAAATCTCAGTATCTTTATCGGATCCTCCTTTGGCAGATCCCCTCCATAGATGGCGATGGCTTCAACAAGAAAGGGGTGCCCGGAAAAGACGAACGGTCCGCGCACAACTGCCTGAGAGAAATATGCAGGATGATATTCTTTGAAGGAATTCATCGCACTCTTGAAGAGGGGCTCGTCTCCTATGGGAGAGAGACAATCCTTCTTCGGTTCCATGAAGTCCGTCTCCCTTATGGTCCTGAGCAGCTCTTCGAATTCGTCCCTGGTCAATTTTGTGATCTTCTTATCCTTGAGCTTGCTTTTTTCGACTATGGACCTTGCGGTCTGTTTGGTGACACGGGAGAATTTGTCCTCCAATATTTCTTCAATTGTTTCACTCTCATATTCTCTTAATATCGATATCAGCTCTCCCAGTTCCACTCCATGAGGGTGAGGTTTCACGGCTATGGGAATCTGTGGAGGCTCGTTCACACTCCTCACTATCTCGAGACTCTTATCTGGCAGAATCAGATGAAACGTGGTATGTGGATTAGCAACCGCGCTCTCCCTGATGTATTCTTCAACCGACTGTTTTCCGCTGACATACTTTCCCTTGAGCACTAGCGTTATCTTGAGGCCGCTCTTCACGTCCCATATCTCCGGTGTTATCGAGATCGTGTGGGGGGAGTTCTTCTTGATGTCTATGTCAAGTACGAAGTGAAACGCGGTCATATCCTTCTCCACTTTCGTAATGATCTCTGTGGGAAAACCAGTGGTTTTCTGAGCATACAATATTGCCGCTGAAATCCCCAGTCCCTGCTGTCCCCTCGTTTGTCTTTCCTTGAAAAATCTTGAACCGTAGAGCATCTTTCCGAACGAGTTCGCCACTTCGGATCTTACAATTCCGGGTCCGTTATCCATGATCTCAACCCTGAACTTTTCCTTGCCCGCTTCCTCTATCTTTACGGAGATCTCGGGCAGAATTCCAGCATCAGCACAAGCATCGAGCGAGTTATCTACCGCCTCCTTTACTGTCATAAACAGTGCTTTCTGGGGGGAATCAAATCCAAGCATCTGCTTGTTCTTGTCAAAGAACTCCGAAATGCTGACTTCCTTCCTATCGGTATCGAGCTCGGTCATAACTCTACGAATTTGGGATTGATTCTGTACTTATGTATGTTTGCCGAAAGTTTCTGGAAGAAGAAGCGAGCCATTTCCGGTGAATAAATGAGGAGGCTGTTTATCCCCTTTGCTCCTGCCTCTATACAGGCCTCTACTGGAGCGAAGACGCTCGCTTTTATGCCTGCACGTTTGCACACCTCATTGGACAGTATTCCGTAGGCTCCAACGAATTCTATTTTCTTTTCTTTCGTCAGGAGATTCAGTTTCTCCATTTTTGCGGGCGTCGAATCCTTAAAATCGATCGGGAGTACGAAGAAGTCACCAACCTTGTGATCTATTATACCTTCAATCTTGGATATCCTCACAGGCTCGCCCTCGTCAGCGTTGAAGTCAACCGTTCCGTTTGAACCAGACTTCACTTTCTTGTACGCAAAGAGCGAACCCTTGTTCATCAACAGGTTCACTCTGTCTCCTTTTCTCAGCTTCTCTCCGGCAATTGCTTCACAGGATGAAATTATACCGGTATCCTCATAGGCGTCCTCCACGAACAACGACACCGTCGCAAGGATCTGCTGGAGGAACCCTACTCCTTTCTGAGTTGGAACATTGTTGGAATCCACGTATCTGAGGTTATGGAGATTTTTCAGGTACACAGAAACACCCTGTGGAGTCATATTCAGGTCCTCTGAAATCTCTCTCAGTTTTCCCTTGCCCTTCAAGAGCTCTATGATGATAAGTGCAAGCGTCAGGTTTCCCTTTTCCCGGAATTCGTATAGATCTCTCATAGGATTTCTCCTTGTATGAAAATCACACCCAGTTCAGTCTATCTAACTCCCTGTCCTTTTTCGTTGCCTTCTTGTATTGCTTGTAGTGTTCTTTGCACAGATGGGCTTTAGTTCCTTTGGTATTAAGAGTGAAGATTTTTTCCACGGACTTTCTGCCTATCGTTCTGACCTTCGGGTTCGAACAACCTGCAACGTCACACTGCTCTTCCATGACCATCTAATAGTACACAAATTATTATTTTTGTTGTTCAAACATCGAGCAACGGGTATCTTTTGTTGCAAATACTCGGATACGAACGAGGAGCGTCACTCAAGGATCTAACTCTCTTAGCGGATTATAGGTGATCGTCCGATAATCACCATTCAACTCTCTAAATTATTATCAGTTCCTTGGAGAGTCTGTTGAACGCTTTGGCGTCCTTCCCGTTGAACGTCACGGTATCTTCTATCCTCACTCCTCCCTTTCTCTTCAGATAAATTCCAGGTTCGATTGTGAAAACAGCTCCCTTCTGGACCGTCTTCTTGTTTAAGGAAGTCAGGTATGGATCCTCGTGGACTGCAATTCCAAGTCCATGGCCTAGCCTATGGGTGAAGAATTCTCCATAACCCTTCTTGGTTATTATGGTCCGTGCAGTACTGTCGATGGAATTGTACCTGGAGTCTTGGGTGATATTTCCTAGAGATTCTTCTTGCGCCTCTCTCACTATTGAGTACACATTTCTCATCTCCGCAGTCAGGCTCTCGAAGGCACAGGTCCTGGTAGTATCGGACGAATAGCCGTTGTACTTTCCTCCAAAGTCCATCAGCACTATATCTCCAGTCTTCAGTTTTCTCTTCGATGGAGTGTGATGTGGGACCGCAGAGTTTTCTCCAAAAGCGACGATGCTTCCAAATGCCGTTTTTTGAAGAGAGTGTCTGGTGAACTGGTAATCAAGAATACCTGCAAGCTCTATCTCCGTCATTCCTTTGCGGATCTCTTTGAGCGTATCTCTGTACGAAGCCTCTGACAATCTGATTGCAGTCTGTATAGAATCTATTTCAGATTTGCTTTTTATGACCCTCTCTAGACCAAATTTGTCGTCGGCAAGATTGAACTTCTTGATGCCCAGTCGTTTCAGTTCCATGAAAAAGTAATAACTAAGATTTCTTTCGATTGCAAGATTGTCGATCTTGTATGATGAAAACACATTTCTGACATACTTGAAAGGGTCTTCCCCGTCTTTCCAAGTTATTATTTCCCCGTGCCAAGATGCATCCTTGATCTGATCTTCAAACATCAACGGAGATATCATTACTGCTGCTTCTGGTGTCACAATGGCGGCAAGCAGACGCTCCATTGAATCGGTGTCAAATCCGGTGAGGTAGAAGAAGTTGTCACCAGGAGTCAGAAATATGGCGCCTAACTCCTCCTCAGAGATCCACTGCTGAAACTTTCTCAATCTTGATCTCGTCTCGATCTCAGATCCTGCCATAGCAATCCCCCATTGATGGTTTGGTCTGTCTTGTACTTTTGCTGAAGGCAGATAATGATCGTATAATTCGATTGCATCTTCCTGGGTGAATGCAGAGGAGTTTCTGACTCAACGGGTGCCGATTTACTGCTTTCCCCAGACTTCCAACAAGTCTATATAAAAGTGATTATTGTTAGAATGGGAGGGGTAAGATGAGACTAATTATTTTGGCGCTGACTATTGTTATTATCTCCGTGGTTCCTGTAACATTCGTCCACGGTGCAACGACAAATCAACTGCCTACACTTGCCACGGCCAACAACGCTACGGAAATAAATGGGATGGTCCAGAGAGCATTTGGAATAATTGCAGGTATCTCTGGGTTGATTATAGCCATACTTTGGGTTCCGATAGCTATAGGCTATTTTTCACGGGATATGGACAGAAAGGCTGATTCCAAAGAAAGGACAAAAGACGCTCTCATTGGAACGGTCATATTCGTAATGGCCGTAAGCGGAGTACTGTACGCGGTAGTTCACTACATAGTCGCTGGCTAATTCGAAATGATAACATGAACTTCGTCTCGATAATAGTAGATGCAATCATCAAGGCACTGAGCTATATCGTGTCGGCCATAGTGTTCGTGGGGAAACCCATACTGGTATCGATATACGATAATTTCATCTCAAGATATCTCCTTGCACCGACCTACGCTTTTCCAAACATCGTCAATGGCAGCATAGGGGCAGGAGTGAAATCGCTCTACTATTTTTTGATGTTCAACATCTATGATCCAGCGCTTACAATAATATTGGTCGCACTCGGAATAATGATTCTGTTAAACAGCAGCCTTCAGTTGGGGTTTGATTTTAAAAACATATGGATCAAGATACTCATGGTTCTTGTTCTTTCGAACATTTCTTTCTTTCTGTTTCAAGACTTTCTTTACATCGGTTCTATCATGTATACCCAACTCTGGAATTA
Source organism: Thermoplasmata archaeon (assembly GCA_021787125.1). GTDB lineage: Archaea > Thermoplasmatota > Thermoplasmata > Thermoplasmatales. Next base: position 9,445 of record JAJYMI010000036.1, read on the forward strand.
TGGAATCCCCAGCCACAGCTTTTCTTCCGGTTCCAATGTTCTTGTCGGGCTTCAAATTGGAGGAGCCGCTGGCTCCATCGTGAGTCTCTTGATTCTGATAATCTTCATCTTTCTAATGCTGTATTTGCTGCTCTTTCTCTCGCTAAGAGCAGCCATAATCTACACGTTTCCGATTCTTGCCCCCGTTTTCACCATTCTGATGCTGATCCCACAAACCAAAGAACTCGGAGAAAGAGTTTGGTTCCTGTTCATTGATTCTCTGGTTGCTCCCATATTGATGTCAATTCCTCTGATCTTGTCCACGTATGTGCGGAACAACAGTGTGCTCGTCTTGGGTTTTTTGTCACTCGCCGATGCAGCTCCTACCATGCTGGCCATTAGCCAATCGTCCAGATCTGCTACGAACTTTCTTGGAAAATCTGTCGGCAGAGGGGTCAATTCCTCAATAAGCTACATTGGCAAAAATGTGAAAGGTGCAGAGACGATCCTTAAGACATTCGCAACTCCTTCCGAAGCTGGGGGCGGTGCAATCAAAGGATCTCCAGAAATTGGTTCCATCAGGCAATTCAGTCCATTGAGTTCCGGCGGGAATACAGGCTCCTCCCTCTTCTTTAAGGTGAAGTGACCCATGATTAAGATGGTTAAGTTCAAGACTTCTTCCTTCAGATTAGGGTCGCTCGAGGGTCCGGTGTTGTACCGTCTTATGTTCTCTTCATTTGCAGTTCTATTAGCTGTCTTCTTTCTCGGAGTCTATGGTCTTGTCTTCCTCGTCCTATTGCCGATCTTCCTTCTAAGGATACAGCACGATTTCTTGGATGAATTCATCCTGAAGAAGGTCAGAGGAATTACAGTTTCGACCCTAAGTCCGTTAATATCTGACAAGAGAGAGGCATACGAAATTTTTGGGACTAACTATGGTCTCTCTGAACAGCAGGACAGGAACATCATATACGTCTGGGCTTCGATCATCGAATCGTTTTCAGAGGACATAATGATCATAAGACATCCATACACAGTACCGCTCCACGCTTTCCAAAAGGGAGTCGCAGAGTACGATTCATTATTCGAAGGCACGGTATGCTATGCGGATGCGTACTTTATAACTATCAATAAAACGAGGAAGGCCGACTTTGAGAAGACGCTGGGTAATTACGGCATACCTTTCGCAGTACTGAGGGAAGAGGAGGTCAAGGTCCTGAATGAACTCATCTAAAGAAGAATCGCAGTCTGTCATTCAGAAGGAGTGGTATTTCATAAAGAATGGAAGTGCACACTCGTTCCTATTTGCGAGGGACTTTCCCTTTGAGACAGATTCTAAGTTCAAGTCAAGAGTCGCTGGTGAGAGCGAAAAAGTAGGGCAGATAATCAGAATTCACCCAGTGGAAGACGATGTGGCATGGCAAATTATAACGAGGGAGTTTGGAAGAAGAAGTCTTAGGCTAATCGATCACGAGAAGATCAATGACAGGAATGTCGAGTCAAACAAGTTGACGATAAGGAACATACAGAACCTAAAAGAGGAAGTTGCATCGGGAAGGTCTAAACTACTCAAGTACTCCTCTGCATACTTTATACAGGGGGAATCTGGAGGAGTTCTCCCGACAAAGAAGGAGCTCCTGCTTTTACTGAGGAAGATAGGCGTCAGGGCCGAGAATAAGCGTTTTACGGATGCAAAGGTAAGAAACAAGATAATTGATGGTCAACTCGAAGGGGTATATCTCGATCCAAGCTCCGCATCTCACCTGATACCCATCAATCACGGATACCTGTTTCATGAAGGTGGAACTTTCTACGGTACGTGCGAAATATCAAATGCGCCCGTTTTTCTCGACAGGTCAGTCTTTCCATCGTCTCACCAGTTGGTACTTGGAATGACTGGGTTCGGAAAGTCATTCTTCGTCAAAGCGACCATGGTGCGAGAGAAGGTAACCAGACGGGTAAATCTAAAGATTATTGACCCTCTGGGAGAGTATGGAAGTGTAGCGGGATCGCTGGGGGTTCAGTCCATAGACTTACTCAACCAGGAAATGAACATGTTCGAAAGGGTGGAGTTCCTAAGTGTCAAGGAGAACGTTGACAGAACTCTGGCCCTTCTCCTGACCCTGTTCGACCTGAACAATGAGGACAGTGGGGTTTTGGACACTGGGCTCACAAAAATGTATGAGCACAACGAAAACCTGGAGTTCCTGAAGGATTTCATAAAGAGGCAAACGCCGGACACTTACAACAAGATTTCTCCAATCTTCGAGGGTTCACTCAAGAAATTCTGTACTGGTAAGAACCCAAACCTGGCTGGAGATCTGCGAATCAGTCTGAAGAATGTCCCCAAAAAACTCCTCTCCTTCTACATGCTTCTCTCTCTGGATCTCCTGATGAGAAGCGAAGAGCAGATGCCTGTGAATCTGGTGATAGATGAGGCTCATTACCTCTTGCAGGAGAACGTAGTCGTCTCCGTGGAACGATACATAAGACATGCAAGACACGGCAACGTCTCCATGATATTCATCTCGCAGTCGGCAAACGACTTTCTAAAGAATGGTCCGTCCGTCACCATAATGGAAAACTGCTCGATTCACATCCTCTTCAGACACCAGATAATCACGGACGAGATGATAAAATTCTATTCGCTGGATGAGAGTCTTTCAGATTTTCTTAGATCAGGGGCTGGATTCAATGGGAAATTCTCCACTGCCCTCTTCTTCACTCCAGGATTCAGGACAATTCTGAGATTCCAATCAAACAAGGCCGAGATGGAGAGAATAGATGGAATACCTCAAGGTTGAGTCGATCAGCAGGATCGATGAAGCGAACCCGTTTCTGCTGTCTTGGTTAAGAGGGGGAAGAGAGATTGACATACTCTATCTCAAGAACAGGGGAGAGAGGACAGGCATATACATAGGGATAAACGGCAAAGACCTCCTGCTAAGAGCAGGGTGGAAATTTTCGAACAACAAGACCTTTGATCAGAGAGGCAGGAGAATTTTCATACGGGGAGACTCACATCACCTAGATTTTGGGAATGAAAACCACGCAGACAGGATAGTAGAATTGCTCAATGAAGAAGAATCGGGGTTCCTGACTACCTCCATTAGATCGCATTACTTCCAGACCGCTCCGAAACAAAATTTTGGCACCAGTGAACACATCCCCGACAGAAAATCAAAAGAGAGAAAGGGATGGAAGGTGGAACTATCTTACAGGAACGAAAATCTGGGTAACTATCTCAGCCACGTCTTTTCTTCCGCAAGGGTTCAGGCAAGGAGGGGGAAATTTGGATTTGGGAATCCCGTGTTGGCATGGTGGGAGATCCACCAGTTCCTACCAACGAGCACCCGTTCACTGGATGAGGGGGACGTTATGGTTGGTTCTACATCCAGCAGAGGGAGCGTTTTCATCGATTCGAGGAAGAACCCTCACACACTGATCACAGGGTCCTCTGGAGCAGGGAAGAGTTCGATGATCGTAGGTATGATGAACCACATCCTGACAAACAGAGAGGGGAAAGTGGTGTTGATAGATCCTCACGGAGACACCGCTAAGAAAATGGAAGGGACGAATTTCAAGAAGTTTGTAATCTCTCCGGAGTCGGTCAACTCCATCAACGTAATAGGGATCGGCCAGCAAGGAGGCATCTCTTACAAGGTCGCAGAGGACTTCCTATCAATTCTCAGATCGTACAGAGAAGTCCAGTACACCGATCCGTTAGTTGGACCCAGGATAGAGGATCTGATCTCGAGAGGCATCTCTCTGCTCGCAACCATAAAGGGAATGACGTTAGTGGATTTCTACAATATCCTTAGGGATGCAAAGGCAAGAGAGGAAATTGCGGGTGCCTGTGAAAGTAATGAACTGAGAAAGTTTCTCGAGGAATTGGGTGGGATGTCGAGAGAGGAGAGGGCAAGCACCGAGAGAGCCATTGGGAGACTAGCAAACGATCCGATGATAAGGTCCCTGATATGCAATCCGGATGATGACGGTTTGTTAATGCGTGCCATCGACGAAAACGATCTGATAGTATTTGACTTGGACAGAAGCAGTCTTGGTTATGAAGACTCGAGACTGCTCTCGAACATTTTTGCGCTCTATGTCTGGTTCGCGATCACATCGATAAGAAGGGGAGACTACTTTCTCTTTCTCGAGGAGGGCCAAGACTATCAGAGCACGCTCATAGCGGATATGCTCAGCTCCGGAAGGAAATTCGGACTGAAGGTCTTTTTTCTCACGACATCCTTCAAGTCCATTTCCCGCGGGTTTGACTCGATGTTCATATCCAACATCTCGAACTACATTTTCATGAAGCTCACAGATCCAGACAAAATAATGGTCAGGGAATTCATCGGTCCCAATCTTGACTTACCAAACGACTCTTTTGACTTTCTCTTGACGAATCCCTCGGGGAGGGAAAGAGGGGTGATCGAACCAGTCCGCTTCTCGAATGTACCTCAAGAGTTCAAGATGAGGAATTATGCCTATCTCACTGAAAGAAAGAACAGAGATCTCACATCAGAGATCGAGAAGATAATTTTGGAAATGAAAGGTCCAGACTCGACATACTTCATATTCGAAGAGTTCAGTCAGGTTCTTGGGGAATACGACAAGGGCGATGTCATAGCTCGACTGAAGGAAAAGATCGGGAGAGATAAGAGCATACACTTTGTCGGGAGGATAACGCTGAACTCGGGGAGCTTCAAGGGAAGGCACGAGTGCTTCCAGGTGACCGGAAAAGGCGAATCGAATACCACCTTGCGTGAGGAGTTTAGGGTCACAAGTGATCTGATAAGCAACCTCCTGGAAAAGAAATGATATTTATCCATAAAGTGATTTGACAACGAATGAAAGGAGAGGTCAACGAAAATTATCTCAATGCGCTTCTTCGCCTGGAAGTGAAGAACGATTACTCGCTTGAACCGGTTTCAAATCAGTTCTTCAAAGAGGCAAGGAGTTACCTGGAAAGCCTCAAGGAAAGGATAGAGACAGAAACGGTAAAGAAGAATTCAAGGCAGATAGGGAAGCTTACCAATGAACTCGAGGCATCCGAGAAATATCTCAAGAAGGTCATAGAGCTCAGAGTTTCCAAGATCCTTAAGGCAAAGGCAAACAACGAGAGGGAAGAACTGGAAGGAAAGATGACTCCAGAGGAACAGATCTTTTTTGAAAACATAGTCAAATCCGTTCAGGAATTTTCGACTCAATTGGAACAGGGAGAAGTCATAATTCCCTCAAAGGAAAGTACAGAGGAGACAGAGGAAGAAACTGTCGATACCACGGGACAGGTCGAGGATGAGAACAGGAACGTGGTAGTCTACATACTAGAGGAGATAAAGGGAATATCAATCATGGGCAAACCGGTCGATCTGAGGAAGGAGGATGTGGTCACGCTTCCGTCCAAGTATGCAGGCATTATTGTGAAGCAAGGTCTGGGGAAAATTCTGGAAGGAAGAAGTGAATAAGATTCAATTCAACATTCGAGCGGATTACGCAAATTAACTTGCACTTTGCACGAATCATGAAATTATTTTCCTCTGGAGGGGTTGAAATCGAAAAAATTCACTTGTTCTGTAGACCCAGAAAAATAGCCAGAAAATAGATGTTAAGAAATCTATATATACGGAGTGTTGTTATGGTTCTTTTGCTCATTATGCACCCTGTGAAATATAGTCGCAGGGGAAGGACTGAAATCCTTTTTTAGGATTGATGAAGGTCAGCAAAGGGTTAGAAAGAGATGGATTGTTACAGTACGTAGGCCACTTGATGGATGGCTCGGCTCGGGCACCGATGAAGACCGTGCCAAGCTGCGATATGCTTCGAGGAGGCGCAAGGAGCCTTAGATTCGAAGACTGTCGAATGGGAATTCCTGTCTCATTAGAGACATTCTCGAAAGAGAAAGGGAACCCCGGGAATTGAAACATCTTAGTACCGGGAGGAAAAGAAACCAATAGGGATGCCGTTAGTAAGGGCGACCGAAAGCGGCAAAGGGCAAACCGAATCACCTCTCGAAAGAGAGGAAAGATGTGGAGTTTGGAGTCAGGCTAACGCCCTGGATAATAAGTTCAAGTTTCTGGAAAGAGACACCTTAGAGGGTGATAGTCCCGTGGACGCATTTATCCGAGTTACAAGCTTGAATTTCCAGAGTACCGTGCGTCGGATTTCGCGCGGGAATACGGGTCTCACTAAGATCCAACCCTAAATATGTCCCGAGTCCGATAGAATACTAGTACCGCGAGGGAAAGCTGAAAAGTAGCCCGAAAGGGTGGTGAAAAGGACCTGAAACCAAGTGGCTATTAACTGGCAATGCGTGAAAGAGATGAAGTTTTTTTAACTGATCAGCGTGTTGCTGTCCGTGTTGAAGAACGGGCCAGGGAGTTCTGATCAGCGGCGAGGTTAATTCCTATAAGGAAGGAGCCGAAGCGAAAGCAATAAGCCCGCACCGCAAGGGAGGGGCAACGTGAGCTCGCGTGAAGTCGCTGGTGGGAGACCCGAAGCCGGTCGATCTAATCTTGGGCAGGTTGAAGCCTAGCGAAAGCTGGGTGGAGGACCGAGCAGGTTCTGATGTGCAAATCGTTCTGTTGACCTGAGATTAGGGGTTAAAGGCTAATCTAGGCCGGTAATAGCGGGTTCCCTTCGAGACTACCCGCAGGTAGACCTGAGCAGAGGCGTCTGGTGGCGTAGAGAAATGTATAGGGCAAGCTAACCCGAAAGGGT
>JAJYMI010000081.1 GCA_021787125.1 Thermoplasmata archaeon
CCGACTGCCACGAGGGCAAACCCTCCCAGACTCAGGGGTGTCAGTTTGTCGTTGTTGAGAAAGGTACTGAGCAATATTGAGAGTGCGGGTACAGAGAACAGATATGGAGATATGTGGGAGACCTTGTACTTCTTGACGAGGCCCCAGTAGATGAAGTACGCTGCAGCGGTACCGATTGCTCCCATGTAAATCATGATCAGAATGAAGTTTATTGTGAGCGGCTTCATGCCTCCGTAAAGGATTGCAGCAATCAGGACCACTGGTATTGCAAACAAGAACTGGAAGGTGTTGACTGCTCCAGCGTCCGCTTCTCTAAGGTATTTCTTGTAATAGATGGTCCCAGAGGCCCAAGAGATCGCAGATCCAATCAACAAGAAGAGGCCTATGCCGAAACTGATAGAGAGTTGGTCCAGGAATATCACGACTACTCCGGCAAAACCAACGACTATTCCCAGTATCTTCCAATTTGACAATTTCTCTTGAAGGAACAACCAGGAAAGGAATACGGAAACTATTGGGTAGGTGTACACCAGAATCGAAGAAATCGAAGAGCTCTCCGTCCTCTCGCCTATGAACCACAGACTCATGAAAATTGAAACGTTGAGGAGGCTCATTATGACAAGCTTGCCAACACCTATGTTCCTCACGAGTCGCAGGGCCGAGTAGGAAAATGGGATGGAGAATATTGCACCGAAAAGTACTCGAAAGAGGAGTGCAACCATAGGAGGTTCGTAGATCAGAGCAAACTTGAGAAATGAGTAGTTGAGTGCCCACGATAACGACATGACGAGGAATAGCAGAACGTCAAGCGACTTTGATCCTCTGTAATTCACCGGCCGTTTATTCGAAGCGACCATAAAGTGTTTTATGCCGAGTACTTGTCCTTGGTGAGGACAGGATAAGAGTAGAATATATTTCAGGCGTAATCAAGAACGGAAAAGTGTGTAGGTTAATTATATTAACTTAGTTTAAATATAGGTATGTGCAGCACAGTCATTATGACATGGAAACCAGAAAGAATTCCACCTGTCCCGTGGAGAGGACTCTCTATATCCTGAGGGACGTCTGGACTTTCATGATATTAAGGGACCTGTGTACAGAACCAAGAGGATTTAACCAATTGAAGAAGTCTGTAGAGGGAATATCCTCCAGGATGCTTTCTGAGAAACTTAAGTTCCTCGAGGAAGAGAACATACTTGACAGGAATGTGAGCGATTCGAGACCCGTCAGGGTGACTTATACGCTTACAGACAAGGGAAAGTCTCTGAGTGCAGTAGTGGACTCGATGAGGAGCTGGGGGAAGACCTGGATAACCCAGAATGCAGAGAACTGTGACAACTGAAGACCTGTACCTGGAAGGAGAGGAGCGATTCGGACCGGTAACATCCTTCTTTTTCGGGATTGGCTCGATATTCCTGAACAGATATTATGGAGTAATACTGGAAGATCTCGAGGCCAAGAAATTTGACAATTTACTGGACGTGGGATGTGGTACCGGGGCACTCCTGACCAGGCTTGCCAAAAAATATCAGACCAAGAGTTTCTACGGACTAGACCCTTCCCCTCACATGCTTCAGAGAGCCAAAAAGAATTTGATCAGAAATGGACTTGGAAACAGAGTCGAATTGAAGAACGGCAGTAGCAGAATCATTCCATTCGACGTCCGTTTTGATGCGATAGTTTCTTCATTTTCGTACCATCACTGGATCGAACGCGACGAATCTCTCAAGTCTCTTCTGCCTCACTTGAACGAACACGGAACCGTATCAATCTATGAGTTCGACAATTCTAACAGAGCTGTCAATAGCTCTCATGGAGTAGAAGAGAGAGAATGGAATTCCCTAGAGATAGAGGGCATCCAGAAGTCGATCACTCACAGAAAGGGAATTATTGTCCTGACTCTGTCAAAGTGAGTTTTAAGCTTGATTTAAGTTAGCCAATTCTTTTATCTCATTGCCTAATAATCAATTCTGAAAAAAAAATTGGGAAAACTTACAGTCAATGGTTACATCACGATCGCCTTACTGCTCCAGATTAGCGTATTATTGATTAGGGTTATCGGTGCGGTGTTGTATGGAAACTATGCACTCCTCTTTGAGAGCTTTCACATACTCACAGACTTATTCGTGACAGTGGTGGTCTTTGCCGCAATCAGGCTCGCTAACAGCAGATACAGCAACAAGTATTCATATGGTCTCTTTAGGGTCGAGGATCTTGTATCTCTGGCCATTGCAATACTCATTGGGTTCACGGCCATAGATCTACTTCTCTCCGTCCCATCAGTCGACCTTAGATCGAATCTTCAATCGGGAATAATTCAGCTTATTTCAGTAGTTCCACTGCTATTCTCGGGAATCGTCAAGATTGTAGGAGGAAGAGCCGTGAATTCTCCTTCGTTGGTATCGGACGGCTACCACAACTACTCAGACGTGTACGTGGGACTTGGAGTGGGAGCAGGACTCTTGATCAGTTTTGCGACAAGGGTAGCCATATTCTACTACATTGCCATAATAATTGCAGCCATCGGAATTCTGTACACGGCATTCGAGATAGGAAAAGACAGTGTGACTAGCATAATGGATCTGCCGAAGGACAAGAAAGTAATCCCGAAGATAACCGAGATTGCTAGAACGAATGGAGAGATAACGGGAGTGAAGTCCATTAAGGCTCGCTGGGCTGGTCCAGTTATCTTTGTGGAGATAGTGATCACGGTGAACAGCAAGTTGACAATTGAGGAGGCCCATGATGTTTCTGATTCACTTGAACAGAGAGTGCTCGGTGAGATTCCTGACGTCAAGGATGTGGTCGTTCACATCGAACCGTCAAAGGATGGAGACAGAGTGGTGATCATACCTGTTGCGGATAGTGGGGTTATATCTCCAACCACATCCAAGTCGCTTCAGTATCTCTTCGTCACTTTCAGAAATGGAGTCAGAGTTTCGTCACGAACAGAACAGATAGAACCTCAGGACATCACCGGTGACAAGAATGCGCAGAGAGTCATGGCTTTGGCAAAACAAAATCTGGTGACTGATGCAATTGTTCTAAACGCTGGAGAGTTTCTGTCCTCTCTCATGACCGCAAACCACATGGACGTGTGGAAGACAAATTCGGATTCTGTCGAAGAGGCTCTCGAACTATTCATTCACGCAAAACTCAGAAGACTGGTCACAAGGTGACTCAAAACTCTACTCAAAGCATATTTTTCATGTGCTCAAGCAACACATCGTCTGTTTTGCCCAACTTCTCTGCGATAGGCTTCAGATCGTCTTCCTTTATTCCGTAATCAGACAGCCTCTCTTTCAGACCCATCTCACTGATGAACGCATCTATTCTTTCTGCCAGGGATACAATTGCTTTGGACCCCTCCTTCTCGCCCGTCAGTGATGTTGCAAGTTTTGCCATTCCAGTAGGTGGGGAGGCTGAATAGTACTTCAGAATTTCAGGTAGTGTGATGCAAGAGGTCATCCCGTGTGGAATGTTCCACTTTGCGCCAATGATTTTTCCGATCTGGTGGCTGTATCCCATAGGGCTGTCATATACGTCCATGTACGAGTACCAGGCAGCAACCTGACACTCCTGTCTCTTGTCTGTCCAGTTGCCCTCGAGATTGTCCATCATCTTTTCGACTGAGAGCTTTGAAAAAATCACCCTGAGATCAATGAGACCATCACCTAGAGTGGCCTCAATTGCGTGATCAATCGCCCTGATTCCGGTGGACCTCCATAGAGTGGTTGGAGTTTCTAGGGTTGCGTTCGGATCCAGAAATATGTATCTCGGTACAAGATTCTTCCCTCTGATGCCCTTCTTCTCTCCATTCTCTGAGTACCCTGCTATGTGAGAGAATTCCGCAGCAGAGAGAGTGGTTGGAACGGCTATTTGAGAGACCTCGGAACCGATCTTGGACCTTATGACTTTCGTTGAGTCTATGACACTTCCTCCTCCGATGGAGATGAGGTATTTCACATTCCTTCCCTTGATCTCTTTCACGATCGAATCGATCTCGTCCATGGGAGAATGCTGTGAAATGTCATTGAAAACTCTAGTACCTGAGAGTACCTCCACTGCCTTCTTGAAGAAGTCATTCTTTGAGACCGATCTGCTAGTTATGATTGCCGAATCTTTTAGTCCATCCCGGCCGATCAGGGAGGATATTCCCTCAATTGACTTTTCACCTATTGATACCTGATCTATAGGCAGATAATTGAATAACGTCATTCATACCATGTCTTCATGTAATTTTTGTTTTCTAATCCTTTCGCTTCAACGGACATCCCTAGTCTTTCATAACTTTCGACCATTATTCCTGTTTCATTAGTCTCTTCCTTTCCCAATGCCTTCTCAATTGTTCCTGGCTGCGGGCCATGAATCAAGCCCCTGACGTGGAGGGTGATGGATCCTTCTCTGATCTCCTTCCTGCTCATGAAATTCCCAGAATCGTAGTAGAGGAACTCGTCTGTATCGACGTTGCTGTGGTAGTATGAGATGGGGATTGCCCTCTCATGGAAGTCGTACTTTCTTGGTAGGAAAGTCCCGACCATAAACGATTTTGATGAGAAGGTCTCGTGAACCGGAGGAGGCTGGTGGACCTTCCCCACGATGGGCATAATGTTCCTGACGTTCATTGCAAAGGGATAGTGGTATCCATCCCATCCCTCCAGATCAAACGGGTTTCTATCTCTTGTTTCGACCACATACTTGTCATCGAAATCGATGTACACATCATAACTCCCCTCTAACCTCCCGCCGCGCTTTAGCGTGGGAGGGCGGATGTCTCTTGAATAATACGGTACGCCCTCCTTTATCTGCCCGAACTTGTTCAAATACCTTGACGGTATAGTTATGCTTTCCTTGGATTCGATCAAAAGAAATTCTGCTTCCTTCGAGTTCTCTAAAGTGTAGATTGTCCCCTTGGGTACATATATGTAATCGCCCTCGTTGAATACTATTTCCCCAAGCAAGCTCTTGAATTTTCCCCTTCCCCTGTGCACAAAGAAGAGCTGATCTCTGATTCCGTGACTGAAGAAGTTATCCGTGCCTGTTGACGGTTTCAGGATGGATATGACGAGGAACTCGTTGCCAAATAGCGGTTTCCTCCCATTGAAGAAATTCCCCTCCCTCTTCACCGCATCCGTATTGATCATCTTGTGCAACTCTTGAACTTCAAATTTGAGCCGTTTCTTTCCTATTTCCTTGATTGACTTGATTCTGGTTGGCTCGTTCCTATGATACAGCAACGAATATGAGCCGTCAAAACTCTCCTCTCCAAACAGCTCTTCCATAAGCAGTTTCGCCCTGCTATCATAGGTGTGTCTCGTAAGAGGTATCTTGCCCTGTCTAACGTAGTAGACCATTCAAATTACCTCGTTTGTCAGCTCACCAAGTACGGGGCTCCTTATGGACACGACGTCTCCTCTCTTCAGCCAGCTATACTCTTCCGGCCCGAGCTCTAAAATACATCCCGTCGAAATCGTCCCCGACATTATTACGTCGCCCCTGCGCAATCTCGTTCCCTTGGAAGCATACTCCACGAGGTCAGAAAATGACCAGTGCATGTCTCTGATGTTTCCTGCAGAGTATCTCTTCCCGTTGACGTACGTCTCTACAGGAATGTCAAATCTGTCATCGGATTCTTTGAATTCTTCGAGTTCGTCAGTTGTGGTGATGTACGGGCCCAGACTAGTTGCAAAGTCTTTTGACTTTGAGGGCCCCAGTCCGATATTCATCTCCTTTCGCTGGAGATCCCTAGCTGACCAGTCATTGGCCAGTGTGAATCCGAGAACGTGTGAGAGAGCATCCTCGTTCCTTATGTTAATTCCCTCTTTTCCAATCACCACAGCAACTTCCATCTCGTAGTCCAGTTCAGCTGTGAATGCAGGGTATGGGACGGAAGAACCAGATGGGAATATCATGGACGTACCGGAGTAATAGTAGGCAGGAACTTCGTACCATTCGGGAGCCACATTCAGTCCCCTCCTGGCCCTAGCCTTTCTGACATGTTCTTCAAACGAGTAAAAGTCCCTTATGGATGTGACCTTCGGTAGCGGTATAAGAAAATCGCTGCCTCTGAAACTCTGAAGTAGCGGCCCCTGTCCACGGAGACTGGAGTCCGAAATTTCATAGAAATTCACAGACTCGTCGATTGGGAGATACTGTCCTTCACCCTTAATCAAGACTGTCTTTATCTTCCCTTCAACACTCACTCTTGCTATCTTCATGATTCAGAGGTTTCCTCTCTTCTCTTGTTCTTTTTCGATGCTCTCGAAGAGCGCCTTGAAATTTCCCTTTCCAAACGAGGTCGCCCCCTTTCTCTGGATCACCTCATAGAAGAACGTGGGTCGATCTCCTATTGGTTTGGTGAAGATCTGAAGGAGGTATCCATCGTCGTCCCTGTCCACAAGAATGTTGAGTTCCCTGAGTGCATCCAAGTCCTCGTCTATCTTTCCCACTCTCTCTTCCAGTTCGTCATAGTAGGTCCCTGGAGTTTCGAGAAATTGAATCCCATTTTGTCTAAATTTTCTGACCGTTTCAACTATGTTGTCGGTGCCCAAAGCGATGTGCTGTACTCCTGGAGATTCATAGTAATCCAGATACTCCTGTATCTGTGATTTCTTCAGCCCCAGTGCAGGTTCGTTCAATGGAAACACTATCTTCCTTCCACCGTACTCTACGACCTTGCTCCTGAGTGCCGAATATTTTGTGCTTATGTCCTTGTCGTCAAAACTTAGGAACTGCTTGAAGCCCAATCCCTTGACATAATAGTTGACCCAGGGGTCCATCTTGTTTTCTTCGACGTTGCCAACAACGTGGTCCACTTTCTTCACAACTTGGTTCCTGTCTGGTGATTCTACTTCAACGAATCCTGGAGGAAGATCTGAGCCCCATTCGCTGTAGTCTCTCAAGGAGTGTACCGTTTCTCCGAATGTGCTCAGTTCCGCCTTGGATAGTATCCCGTTCTCTCCCTTCGTCCGTTGAACCATCCCTGGTTTTGTGACTCCATTTTCTCGGATGAAGGAGAGCGTATCATCCAGATTGTTCACATCTATCGACACATCCTTGACGCCATCTCCGTGAAGCTCTACCTGTCTAGATATCTCGGAGGCTCTGGAAAGGAAACCGGTGAAAATTAGCCTTATGTCTCCCTGTGCAACAAGGTACGAGCACCTATCCCTGACTCCAGTTTCTGGTCCCGAATAACCTATCGTCCTGAATCCCAGTGCTCTTTCGTGAAAGTAGGCCCACTGCCTCGCAGAACCGACATAGAATTCGATTGAATCAACAGAATTAAAAAGATTATCAGTTGACATTGAGAATTACATTGAAAATGGGTATTTTAACTTACCTTAATATTTGAAAGGGTGACTAAAAACCGAATGACTTTGGGAAGATTTCAACCCCTCCAGTTCATGGATTTATCCAACATTCAGAATCGAAAAGGAAATTAGGTTCGTTGGTATCATTATTCAGTTATGTTAGATTTTGCCCAAGGGGTCGAAAGAGTCAAGAAACACATGAAGCTTGCATTCAATATAGACGAAAGAGTCAAGAAACACATGAAGCTTGCATTCAATATAGAAGACTTCAACATAACGATGGCTAAACAGGAGAAAGACCAGACTAATGAGAGAGAGGTGTGGAGGTACAACATTGAGTTCATCTCTGGAGACAAGCCCAGCAAGGCGATGATTGAGATCAATGCCAACACGGGAGACGTCATACTCTTTCAGAAGGAGTCTCAGTGGAGGCTCTAATCCTTCGATATTGTGCCACTTCGCAGAGTCACATATTTACAAGCTAAGTTTTTTTATCTCCTTGGCGTTTGGTATTTTAAGCCTGGGTGAACAAATGAAAGTACTGCAACTCGACGTCGAGAACATGTCTTACGAGCTATTGGAGCCGGAGGCAAGCGTATATGATGAGAGCGAAGAGAGGAAGTTTACGGTTGAAGATGCCGTGGTAATGCTCGTTTCCGTAGAGAAGGGAGACAACGAGGATGTTGCCACTAAAGCGATCCAGGAAACGACAGGTTTCATGCAGAAGCAGAAGAGGAAATTGCTTCTGATCTATCCCTTCGCACACCTTAGCAGGAATCTCGAATCACCTAAGGAGGCGAGCGAGCTGCTTGAGTTCATGCGCAAGACTGCATCGGAGAGCTGCGAAGTGATAAAGGCTCCATTCGGATGGAACAAGAAGTGGAGCATCAGGATAAAGGGACATCCACTTGCAGAACAGCTGAAGAACTATGCTGAAGTGGATGCTGAGGCCACTCCCACTTCGGGAGCACACAAGGCAGGAGCGAAAGAAGAAATCTCTGATGCAATTAAACAGGAGGAGAAGGTCAGATCTACCTGGTACATCCTCACTCCTGATGGAGATCTGGTTCCAAGAGCGGATTTCAGAAGAGAAGGTTACGAGAACCTAAAGAAATTTGCAGATTATGAGATCACGAAAGTAAGGACGTATCAGCACGTCCCGCCACACATCAAACTGATGCAGAAACTGCAGCTGGTCGATTACGAACCTGGCTCGGATCAGGGGAATATGCGGTTCTATCCTAACGGCAGATTGGTGAAGAGCCTACTCGAGAAGTACGTTACGGAGAAGACAGTAAATTATGGAGCGATAGAGGTTGAAACGCCTATAATGTACGACTATGGACACCCAGCCCTGAAGGAGTATCTCAACAGGTTTCCTTCAAGACATTACATCGTCAAATCTGACGACAAGGAATTCTTTCTCAGGTTCTCCGCCGATTTCGGTCAATTCCTCCTGATGAGCGATGCAACCGTTTCATACAAACAGCTGCCTTTCAGATTCTATGAGATAACCAGGTACAGCTTCAGACGGGAGCTTAGTGGGGAACTGACCGGGTTGAAACGTTTAAGGGCTTTCACGATGCCGGATATGCACACCATGTGTGCAGGAATTGATCAGGCTAAAGATGAATTCAAGAGACAGTTCGATTTCTGTATGACCGTCCTGGAAGATCGGAATCCTGGATTCCATCGGTATAGAGCAGGGATCTTATGAAGCGGCAATAAGGTTGACAGAAGAATTCTGGAAGGAAAACGGTGATTTCATAAAGTATCTGGTGAAAACGTTCGGCAAACCGGTTCTTATAGAGATGTGGAACTTCAGATATGCGTACTTCGATCCTAAATTTGAATTCAACATCGTGGATTCAATGGGAAAGGCAACTGCCCTTTCTACCGTCCAGATGGACCATGAAAATGGTAAGAGATACAACATGACTTACATAGATGCGAACAGCAACAGGCAGTTCCCTATCATCCTTCACGATTCCCCTAGCGGTGCAATTGAGAGAGTCATGTACGCACTCCTGGAACAGGCAGCAGAAGGAGAGAAGCAAGGGAGGACTCCATCCCTTCCACTCTGGCTTTCTCCAACCCAGGTGAGGTTTGTTCCCCTTGCGGACAGACACCTAGAAAAGTGCATAGAAGCGGCCAGAATGATGACCGAGAAGGGAATAAGGGCAGACGTGGACGACACGGATGCATCCCTGAGCAAGAAGGTGAGGAACGCAGAACAGAACTGGGTTCCATTTGTGTGTGTAATAGGTGATAGAGAAATCGAATCCGGAAAATTGGCCGTCAGAGTCAGGGGAAAAGGAGGACAATCGGAGATGTCTGTAGAAGAGCTAGCAAACGAAATACTGAATGCTGTAGGAAAGATGCCGAAGGCTCCCCTTTCGCTTTCGATGATGCTTTCTAAGAGACCCATTTTTAGAGGATAAAATAGCGGAGATTTTTGCCACAAGTAGACAGAAAACTCCCGCACTGGCATAACTTCTTTAAGTAGCCATAGTTTTCTACACTTAGGGTTGATAATATGACAATCGACCAGACTCTCAACAAGATCACCGGGAATGATGGGGAAATACTAGAAGAACTGAAGAAAATCAGATCCCTTCTGGAGCCTAAACCAGCACCTCCGGCTCCACCAGCTCCCAAGGGAATCATAAAGGAGTTCAAGGCCTTTCTAGAGCAGTACAAAGTGATGGGAATGGCGGTAGCATTTATTCTCGGCATATACCTAGGGCAACTAGTGGCTGGACTGGTTACAGATCTTGTAATGCCTGTCATAGACCTTGCAATGCCTGGGGTTAACTGGGCAACGATTCACGTAGGACCGTTCCTTATAGGAGAATTCATTGGAACACTCATAACATTTCTGATCGTTGCTTTCGTCATATTTCTAATGGTAAAAGTCAGCGCCAAGGCCGGAATAAAATAACTGACATTTCTTCCTTTTTCATTTTTGACTTGGAAGTGGCAACTCTTGTTGGGAATTTAGAGTTATTCTTATATATTAAGTATACATTGGGTACCTATGGAAACAACTGAAAATAGCAACAGATGGAGTATAGACCATGCGCACAGTAACTTAGAGTTCTCTGTGAGGCATATGATGATATCAAACGTTAGAGGCAGATTCCGATCTTTCGATGGAGATATAAACCTCAATCTGGAAAATATAGGAGTCTCATCTGTGAACCTAAAGATTGATGCAAGTTCGATCTTCACCAATGAAGACGATAGAGACAAGCATCTGAAGTCACAAGATTTCCTTCATGTAGAGAAGTACCCTCAGGTACTATTTGAGAGTACACGAGTAGGGAAGGTTGGTAATAGAATCGACCTTGAGGGAAAATTAACGATCAAGGACGTAACCAAAGACGTCTCCATATCTGGGGAGCTTCAGGGACCAATCACGGATCCGTACGGAAAGAAGAGAGTGGGATTCGATGGAGCGACAACCATTGCAAGGAAAGATTTTGGATTGACATGGAACATGTTGCTCGAAGGGGGAGGAGTCCTCGTCGGAGACGGTGTGAAAATTGACATCCACATGGAGCTGACGGCTCTCTGATTTTTTTGAATTAGAGCTCACTGTATTTGCTGAGTAAAGCTTCAGACGCAATAAGGTTTAATCCAGGCTTGGATTAGACCCTCTATTGAATTATAAATCTGAAGCTTATTCTCTTAGGTCCTTCATAGAAGACCTCAGAAAGAACCATCCGGAAGAAATTTTTGAAGTAGATGAGAAGGTCAGAGTGGATTTTGAGACGACCGCATACTATCTCAATCTTAGGAAGAGGAATCCCGTTCTATTGTTCAACAACATAGATGGCTATGATGGGTTCACTCTAGCTACCAACATCTTTGGTAGCGAAGAAAGGTTTGCCAGAATATCTGGATTCAAATCGGTGGAAGAATCGACGGAGCGATGGACAACCGTAGCAGACAGCGTTCCCTCAGGACCGATAACTGTCTCTGGAAAACGAGGCTTGTTTCAGAACATAATTACTGGAGCAAAAATAGACTTATTCGATCTTCCCATTCCATCTCATTATGAGATGGATGGGTCTAGGAAGGGTTTCACCAGATACATTACGGGTGGCCTCACTACTACAATTGATCCAGAAAATGAAGACATCATAAACTTGAGCTTTTCAAGAATTCAACCCTTTGAAAGAAACAAGTTCGCATTTGATGCCGGAAGTCATGGCCATCTCTGGAAGTACTTGAACGTTTCAAGACTGAGAGGCGAACGCTTAAGGATGACCATCCTAATAGGAGCTAACCCAATATTCTATATCCTGGGCGCATCCTTCATCGATAATGAGTTCGCAAAAGCAAGCAAGTTCTTTAACATCTCCTTTGTCTCGGGTCAACTGAACTCAATTCCGATACCTAAGGACACAGAGATCGTAATAGAAGCTGAATTCTTGCCTGATGAGACATTCGATGAGGGACCGTTTGCGGAGTATGTTGGATACATGGGGTATGACTCCACTAAGTTCGTGGCAGAGGTCAAGTCGATACTCATGAAGAGTAATCCAATCTACTATGACATTCAACCTTCAAACTCCAGCGAGCACGTCAACCTATTTTCGATACCAAGGTCATCGCTGGTAATGAAGGGAGTGAGAGAGATACTTCCGAAGGGACCGGTTTATAAGGTCATTTGGCCACACTATGGGGGTAGGTTCATGGCCCTTGGATACGTTGAAAATGCCGAATATGGATTGGCCAAACAGCTGGGAATATCTGTACTCGGACTAGATCCCCTCTGGAACAAGATCGTTTTTATCAATGAGGGAAGAACTGGCTTGGATATCGAGACCACACTGATCAATCTAGCACAATCTGAGGAATACTCTGATAGGAATGTGACCAAGTTGACGGGTTCCTTCGTAATCAGCTCTGATCCAACCAGAGATGAGCTAGGAACCACAGGGAAGATCATCTTCGTGACGAGAGGAAAGAATTCGCGGTACAACCGGGAGGTCAAACGGGACCGTGTTGTACTGAAGTCAAGTCATGGTAGTGTGGTGATTTCGCACGATCGCGTGGACGGCCAAAAGGTAAACGTCGTAGTTGCAGATGATATTGACCTGAATGAAGGAGAGCAGGTTGGATGGGCGATAGCCACGCGTTCGAATCCTGAAAAAGACATAGAAGTTGAAAGGAATAGGATCACCATCTTGGCCAATAAGAAAGTGCCTTCGGTCGCTAGAGTGCCTCAGAAAATAAAAGAAAAAATAGAAAAGAGATTGTCGTCACTTGGTGACGGTATCCATCGATAATTCTACTGAACCGGTAGCCTTCAACTCCTTGAGTCTTCTACGCTTCATGTACATGAACACAAATGTTACTATAGACCAAACGACAAAAGCTCCAGTTCCCAGCACCACTGGACTGCTGACACCTATGAATGTCGACCCGAGTATGAATAGGAATATCGAGATCGAAATCACACTGAGTGCTATGTTCCTTGCTCCAAAGCTGCCCTCGAATTTCTTGTTTATGGATGGGAATGCGGAGTTTATGATAATGTGTACAAATAGTGTTCCTAGCGTAGCACCGATGGCTGCAAAAATGAAAGCTGTGAACCCTCCCAGTATTTCCGCAGCTACTGAGGATATCAGGAATGCGGAAATCGCGACTACTCCCGCCGATACATAAGGGGTCATTCTCTTATCGTGCGTCTTGGATAACACGCTTGGTGCGAGACCATCTCTGCCCATGGCCATAAGAACCCTTGAGGTCGCATTTGTAAGAACCACGAGACCTGTCAGTAGACTGTTTATGAATAGAACTGTGATAACGATTGCGGCGCCTACACCAAGATAGCTTCCCATAATTGAAATCCCTGGAACCAGGGCTCCTGCGTAACTAGCCATGTTGGTGGGCCCATAAGCGACGGTGAAAACATAGGCGGTGAAGACATAGAAGATCCCCAGTATGATCACAGAGTAAATTACGGATTTGCTGATCGATACTTTGGGTTTGGTGGTCTCTTCTCCAAGCGGAGTCGAGGCGCCGAATCCAGCGAATGATGTATACATCAGTAAGACCCCGAGAGCAACGCCGGTTATACCGCTTGAAGAGTACTTCAGTGTGAAGACGGATGCGTTGTTGATGGATGGATGAGATATCAAGACATAGAGGCCCATCACGACAATCACGCCGATTTCTATTAGTGCCATGATCATGGTGTATGAGGTCGATATCTTGATACCCCTAACCGATACCACAAAACCGTATGCCAATGATGCTGCAAGAAGAGGAACGACGAAAATAGGTGAGATGTTTACATTGAAAACATAAGAGAGAGCTGCAGGTACAAAAACGGCTATGCTCAGAGCCACAAATGCGATAGCCATAATCTGATAGAAGATGTACATGTATCCCGTGAACAGAGCCACTGAGGGCCCATGTCCTGCTTTAACGTATTCATAATACCCCCCTGAACCAGAGACCTTCAGCGATATCCTACTTATTATGTATCCATTCAACAGAACTACGAAGAATGCAAGAAGAGCTGTTAGCGGGAGTGCACCTCTGGCAAAGAAGGCCGCACCCGTGAATGTGGCTACCGCCGCTCCCGCGGGTGCAGCGCTGGCGACTCCCTGTAACAAAGAATTCCTGAATCCGATGGCACCTGAATGGAGCTTTGATTGCATCATATTTTAGCACCTGGTCCTTCTATCGAGCGAGGTGCCCGTAAATCTGCGTCTCTTCTTCTACTGTATTGTAGCAATTTCTGCAATATCGTCGTCATATGTACTTCATGGTAAGAATTAATACTATATTAATGTTAGCTGCTGATGAGTGAGATTGGTTGCTGCCTGGCAGTGCAATGCAAACTGTTGAATCGTCCTAGTATATGGTCACTCCCTTGATCTTGCTTGATTTTTTTAACTCGGGTATGATGGATGAAGGAATGGGTGAGTCTGTTATGATGTATAGTCTTGGATCAGTCGAAATATCTGGATCATCTCCAATTGCCTGTCTAATGCTTACCTTATGTTTCCACAATACTTCGGCGGTTTGATAAATGATTCCGTAGTCTCTGGCGTTGTAAGGTTCAATAACTATTTCCCCTAATCCCAGAAATGGGGCTACCCTTCCAAGATGGATTGCTGACTTCATGTTGAGAAACACTTTTGAGAGCTTTCTATCGGATTCGATGTTCGCGATGGCGGCCTTAACGGCTCTTGCATCAACCTGACAAATCTTTGCTAAAGACCGGATCTCTATTTCGATGTCGTTACAAAGCACTTTCCCACTTTCGACACGCAACCCATATTCAAGAATCTTGAGGACGACCAATTTTTGAGAGTGATATTTAGAAAATTTATTTTCGATATCTTCACTCAGACTTACCATGGATGTCTATTCCCTTGCCAATATTAGTCTTTTATCGTTACAGTTTTAAATTGCGTCAAGGCTTGATAGAGCAAATTTCTGTGAGCACTTGCAGCTACACAATTGACGATCGGGTCTGAAAAACATTAGCAGCATCAAAGGTGCGATTCCTCCTCTTGATTACCGTTTCAAAAAACTAGGGTTCCATTCTGGAACCCGAATAAATTATGTTGACTGCAGTTTCATTCCGTGTACGATTTCACTTCTTCTTTTTCGGAACGCTCTTCCTTGAGCTTTTGTTCATTCCTTTTTTTCCGCTAGTCGTTGAGGTCGCCTTCTTAGTCATTTTTTTCTGTGGCATCAAAATAGAATAAGTGTAATGTTACTTATGTTTTACTGATTCAATTGAAGAGTGTGAAATCATAGAGGATAAAATTTGTGGATCACAAGATGATTGAGAAATATAGTCGAAGTATCCTCGATCTCAGGGTCTCTTTTCAAATATTCGTGCCTTTGCTTCTATGAATGTCGTCCATCATCTTGTCAAATTGATCCTTGGTTATCTCCCCCTTGGCATATCTTTCACGAAGTATGTCCTCTGCGCTATCCCTGCCCCAAAAATCATAATACCTGTGCCACCTCATTGGCCTGATAAATACTCTGAACAGGAAGAACAACACCCACAGAAAAATAAACAGTCCAATTAGGTTCCAGATCCAGTTCCATATCGGTAGGGTCCAAAATTGTAGAGAGTAGTTTCCACCAGTTGAAATTAGTTTTCCTCCATAGATAAGTACCCCGAGTACTGTGGCCAGACCTATCAAGATAAACATTCCCGCAAGACCTATCCACAGCCATTTCAGACCGTCATTTCTACCATTCATTTCTTGTTCGCCTCTTTAGTCTCATCCACTTGATCTCCATATCATTCATCTTACCGCTACTCCAGTCGTCATTATGGTTGGAATCACTGACCAGCTAAATGAGCATCTGTAGATACTTAACTATTTTCAAATGTCTGTTCCGTTTGACTTGCAATTAGGACTTCTTGACTGTGGTCAAAAGGCTCGACTAATCTACTATCGGTAAAGATCAACTAGTAGTGAAGTGATCTATAGAGACAACTATTGCCGCTCCATAGTAGGTGTAATGATGACCGTTCTGCTGCAGGGACAGTTCGAGATTCTGTCGACGCAGTGGGGAAGAGGATCTGGAATTTGGGTTACGATGAGGGATATCCCAAACTCGACTTGCATGCTTTCAGACGCTTCGTTGCGACCACTACTATACTCAATGAGGGCATCGAATTAAAGGGGTCCAGCAACGTTTAGGCACTTGAGCGAGAAAAATACTGAAGTGCTGAAACGGTTCTTTAATGAGATCAAAATGGAAAACTTTCCCGAGGGCATTTTCTTACGCGGGGAGGGGGA
>JAJYMI010000004.1 GCA_021787125.1 Thermoplasmata archaeon
CGACCAGAACTGGTTGACGATCGTTGTCGAGCGCAAACTCTTTCTTGCCGTCTGCGTGGATCAGTCCTTTGGAGAGCGCAGTGCTGTCGATCTCTCTGTCCATTTTAAAGATGGTCTCTCTTATGCTGTCGACGTCTTCGCTTCTCAACCCTCCAATCTGCTTCGCTTCAGCAATGTCCAGTAACCTATCGGTCTTTTCAAATTTCGTGGTCATCTCGAACAACGGCTCAGGAATCTTGTCTCCGTGTTTTGGAGAGTTCTTGAATCCCAAGTCCTGGAACTTGGTTTTCCCCTTTTCGATCCTGTCCAGCAATGATCCTGCTACGTAGTATCTCACTATGAATTCTAGCGGCACCAGATAACTCTTCTTTTCAGTTGAAGCTCTCCCTTCGATTATTTCGAACTTCTTGACTATCATCTCTCTCTTGTTTCTGAACTCGATGAGGTGGTTTGGAATCTGAAGCTTAGATGCCCTTGCAAACCAGTAAGCCGAGGTTCTCGCTAGAGATTCACCCTTGTCAGGGACTAGAGAGGGAATCACTTTGTCAAAAACCGAGATCTGATCTGTGAACACGAACAAGAGATTTTCACCGGTATCATAGACCTCTTTGACCTTTCCTTTTCTCAGGAGCTTCATGTTTCATTATCTTCGTTTGGACTTTAAGCTTTCGTTTTAAAGTGTGATACAATTAGAAACCTATATTTTGAGGATTGTAATTTGTTAGCTATGGCAACTGAAGTCAAAGTCAAGTACGGTACTGACTTACTAAAGAAGGGATTTGCCAAGATGACAAAGGGAGGGGTCATAATGGACGTCACAAATGCAGATCAAGCGAGAATTGCAGAGAATGCAGGGGCAATTTCAGTTATGGCACTCGAGAGAGTTCCAGCGGACATCAGGGCAGAAGGAGGAGTGGCCAGGATGGCCGATCCCTTAAAGATAAAGGAGATCGTAGAATCTGTCACAATTCCAGTGATGGCAAAGGTCAGGATAGGCCATCTGGCAGAGGCAAAAGCACTGGAAGAGCTTGGAATCGATATGATAGACGAGTCTGAGGTCCTCACCCCAGCTGATCCTTTCTTCCACGTAAACAAGAAGGAAATATCCATTCCGTTCGTTTGTGGTGCAAGGAATCTGGGAGAAGCGGTCAGAAGAATATGGGAGGGAGCTGCAATGATTAGGACCAAGGGAGAGGCAGGAACCGGAGATATCATCGAGGCAGTCAGGCACGTAAGAATGGTCAATCAGGGAATTCAGGAAGT
The DNA here is from genome assembly GCA_021787125.1 of Thermoplasmata archaeon. Taxonomy (GTDB): domain Archaea; phylum Thermoplasmatota; class Thermoplasmata; order Thermoplasmatales. The sequence continues at coordinate 1,264 of JAJYMI010000004.1, forward strand.
TGTGCTGGCCGATGAGAACGAACTCTGGGAGATGACGATCAACATCTCGAAGAGCTACGAGAGTCTGTTAAGGGAAACGAGGAAAATGCTGTACGGTAGGGATATGGTAACAGATAAGGACGTTTTGTTTGGTAATTACACATACGGAGAGATCAAGGCAGGAATCCACGAAGTGCTCAAGGAGGTAAAGAAGGCGAAGAGATTGCCAGTCGTGAACTTTGCCGCTGGCGGAGTAGCATCTCCCGCAGATGCGGTATTAATGATGGAGCACGGTGTAGACGGCGTGTTCGTCGGGAGCGGAATATTCAAGAGCCAAAAACCAGACAAGATGGCAGCAGCAGTAGTCCAGGCCACAGCGGCGTGGGACGATCCGTCAATTCTGGTAGAGATGAGCAAGGGACTCTCGGGCATGAAGGGGAGAGACGTGGGAAAGATGGAGGACTCCGAGAAGATCCAGGGCAGAGGATGGTAAATTCGAGTAATGAGCTTTCTGACCGTAGTTGGCCACGTTAACGTAGACATCATTCTCAACATCAAGCAGATTCCTTCGTTTGGGAGCGAGGAAATCAGGAGCATAGACAGGAAGCTTGGAGGGACAGGTGCAAACATAGCTAGGTTCGCAGCCGCACTCGGAACACCCGTGAATCTCATCTCGAGAGTCTCCAGCAATTTTCCAGAGGACCTATTGTTCCCGCTAAAGAATGATCACATCAACCTTACGCTAGAAACGACTAATGAAGAAGGACCGCTCTGTTACATCGCTGATGCGAAGGACAACCAGATTGCATACATGTACCAGGGCCCTATGAACCACGTGGGCAAGGACTATGAGATTGACAGCAAGTACTGTCATTTTGCAACCTCCAATCCTGATTGGATCCTCAAGCTTATGCACAGAAGCAAGAGCATAAAGGTGCTTGATCCCGGCCAGGAGATAAAGTACAGGTGGAACCGTGAGAAACTCGTGGAGGCTCTGCGAATGGCGGATGTTGTTGTCCTGAATGAGGCCGAATTCAACTACCTGTCATCCTTCACAAGGATAGACAACGAGAAGACAATCGTTACGCTCGGTGATAAGGGAGTTATCTTCAAGGATGAGCTCTTGCCCGCCGAACGCGTTGAACAGGCTCCGTCGCTCGGGGCTGGGGACATGTTCAGGGCAGCCTTCTACTCTGCGCTCTACAGGGGGAAAGAAATGAAATCGGCCGTGATATGCGCAACAAGAGTGACAAGCTTCTATCTGAAAAACGGAATGGACACATCCGTGCAGTTCGACTGGAACAGACAGTGCTGACTGTCATGGGAACAGTATTCTGGACCGTCTCTGACGCAATCTGTACAATCTAGTTATCATTCGGCCCATACTTCAAAATACTAATAATCGCATGAAATGACCTGAGAATGGAACGGCCCCCCGGAAAGGACAGATGGTTTCTTTCGTATTTCCCGATGAACACATCGTCGGGTATTGCCAGTCCACTGGCACCTCTGTTCATCACTGAACTCCTGGCTGGAGGGGCTA
>JAJYMI010000052.1 GCA_021787125.1 Thermoplasmata archaeon
TTCTGAAAGAACTATGATAAGAGTGGGCAAGTCGGTAATAGGGAAAGGACTCGTAGTGATTGGGGGTCCGTGCAGCGTTGAAAGCGAAGAGCAACTTCTCGAGACCGCAAGAAAGGTGAAGGAAGCGGGAGCCGATATGCTGAGAGGTGGAGTATTCAAGCCCAGGACCTCACCATACTCATTCCAAGGACTGGGATTGAAAGGACTAAAAATCCTAGAGAAGGCAAAGGAGGAGACAGGGCTGCCCATCGTGTCAGAAGTTATGGACACGAGAGACGTAGCTTGGGTCAGTGAGTACGTTGACGTATTGCAAATCGGCGCAAGAAACATGCAGAATTTTTCTCTTCTTAAGGAGGTTGGAAAAGCGAACAAACCTGTGTTGCTGAAGAGAGGTATGCATTCTACTATCGAAGAATGGCTGAACAGCGCAGAGTACGTCCTTAAGGAGGGAAATCAGGACGTCATCCTCTGTGAAAGAGGTATTAGAACATTTGAAACCTACACGAGGAACACTCTCGATCTGAGTGCGGTACCTGCACTAAGAGAGCTGACACACCTCCCCGTAGTGGTTGATCCATCACATGGAACTGGAAAGGCAAGCCTGATTGAGCCGATGAGCCTGGCCGCAGTCGCTTCCGGCGCAGATGGGTTGATTATTGAGGTTCACAGAAATCCTATGGAAGCTCTGAGCGACAAGGACCAAGCACTCACGCCCACTCAGTTTGGCGAGTTGGTGAGGAAGGGAAGACTCTTGAGAGACGCGATGGAGGGATTGAAATGAATAGAGTGGAACTAAGCGCTAAGAGTGGATCGACCGGGATCTTGATGGGTGACTCATTTAGCCACCTTTCTGAACAGGTCGGTAGAAAGCGACTGGTGATTATCACGGACAGTAATGTAGGAAAGTTGTACAGAAACAGACTCGAGGGGTACGATAGCATAGAGATAGGAGTTGGAGAAAGGGTGAAAACGCTTAGCACGGTAAAAACGATTTATGAGAGGTTAGTTGAAATGAAAGTCGATAGATCCTATTTCATAGTGGGAATGGGCGGAGGTCTGGTTACCGACATAGCTGGATTCTCTGCTTCCACGTTCATGCGTGGGATAATGTTCGGTTTCATCCCCACAACTCTTCTCGCGCAGGTCGATGCCAGTCTTGGAGGAAAAAACGGGGTCAACTTCCAGGGATTCAAAAACATGATCGGTACGATAAAACAACCTGAATTCTGCCTGATAGATTTCAGCTTTCTTGAGACGCTCTCCACGAAACAGATACTTTCCGGTATGGCAGAGATGATAAAGTGTGGAGCCATTTCTGACAAGGGATTGTTCGAGTACATTGAGGGAAACCACAAGGACATGATTTCCCTCGACAAGTCAAGACTTGAGAAGGCAGTGGAGTCCACGATTAGAGTCAAAATGAATTTTGTAGAACGGGACGAACTGGAGGGCGGGGAGAGAATGAAACTGAATTTTGGACACACCGTGGGGCATGCGATCGAAAAGGTGACGGGAATTCCCCACGGGTATGCTGTCAGTATAGGAATGGTTGCTGCTGCTAGACTCTCGAAGACCAAGGGATTGCTTGCGTCTGGACAATTGGATCGGTTGGAAATGTTGCTCAGAGATATCGGGCTGCCAACTAAGATCCGCGCGGACTACAAGGAACTTATTGAAGCAATATCGATGGACAAAAAGAGTGCTGGTGATTCGATCAACATGGTGCTTCTGTCTAAAATAGGAAGTGCCGCAATTTTAAAGATACCCAAGGAAGAGCTAAGAGAGACTGTGAAGGAGGTGTGCGTTTGAAGGATAGAATGCATCCCAATATCTGCGTCAGCCTGGCAGGGCTCTCCGCCCGGGAGATACTGATTGCCATCAGAGGATTAAGAATGGCAGAGATCAGGTTAGACGGAATGAAGCTCGAGAGAGAAGACATAAAGACAATTTTCTCCACTTCAGTGGAACTCATAGCGACCTGCAGGCCGGGAAACTTGAATGACAGAGATAGAGCTGAACTTCTGATTGGAGCTATAGATAGCGGTGCATCATACGTGGATATCGAAATTGAGTCAAAGAAACGGTACAGAGAAAGTATCATCAAGGAAGCTAAGAAAGTGGGTTGTAAGGTGATCCTCTCTTACCACAACTACGAAATGACCCCATCAGAATCTAAGTTGAAGAGTATCGTGGATCGTTGTAAAGACTACGGAGGGGACATAGTCAAGATTGCCTGCAGAGCGAACAGTTATTCTGACAGTGCTAGACTTCTGGGACTCCTCGGCAGGAATGGAAACATCGTCGTTGTAGGTATGGGAGAGAAGGGTAGGATAACGAGGATCGTTGCCCCCATACTCGGTTCTCCATTCACTTTCGCTTCTCTATCTAAGGGAATGGAGACCGCAGATGGACAGATAGAACTTGGCGAATTGAAGAGAATGATGGAGGTACTGACGTGAACAAGAATAAGGAACTTTACTGTCTCATTGGATATCCAGTCTCCCATTCCTTATCTCCAGCGATTCACAATTCTGCATTCAGGGAATCGCGTATCAAAGGCATTTACACGACTATGCTCGTGAGACCTGGTGAACTGGAGGATTCAATTTCAACGCTTCGAAGGCTAAATGTCAAGGGAATCAACGTTACCATGCCGCACAAGGAAACGGTGGTCAGGTTCGTTGAGGAGATGGACGAAGCGGCTGGAGAGATTGGAGCTGTCAATACAATAGTAAACGAAAATGGAAAACTGAAAGGGTACAACACCGACGCGGTGGGTGCAGTTGAAGCTGTCAGGAGCATTGTGGACGAATTGAAAGGAAAGAGGGCGGTAATACTCGGGAGAGGTGGAATGTCCAGAGCAGTTGCGTTCGGACTGAAGCAGGAAGGGATGAAGATCTCACAGCTGGGAAGAGACGAGATGAAGGTGGAAAATCTGTCATCGGAAATAGGAAATGCGGACCTCGTTTGCAACTGCACACCGCTTGGAACGAGCCCGGGAACCACTCCCATTCCAAAGAGGCTTCTGAAGAAGGAACTCGCGATATTTGATGCAGTTTACATCAATGGAAAAACTGATCTCATTAGAGACGCAGCGAGTGTGGGTTGCAAAACGGTAGATGGTGTCCAGATGCTCGTTAACCAAGGAGCTAACTCATTCAGACTATGGACTGGAACTAACCCGAGCAGAGAGCTCATGTTAAAGGAGGCCAGGAAGGCAATGAATATCAATAAGAAGAGGAGGGTGAAAAGCATCTACTTCGTAGGATTCATGGGCAGTGGTAAGAGTAGTGTCGGGAAGGAAGTTGCAAGAGAGCTTGGAAAGAGATTTGTGGACACTGATGATGAGTTATCTTACAATCACTCTCGTACTGTCAGAGAAATCTTTGATGCATTTGGAGAAGAAAAATTTCGCAAGATGGAACAGAAGGAAATAGAAAGACTGAGCAAGAAAGATGAGCTGGTAGTAGCTTCCGGAGGTGGATCTGTTCTTGACTACGAGAATATTACGAGGATGAAGGACCACGGTACGGTTATTTTCCTGAGAGCAGAGGCATCGACGATATTTGAGAGACTGAGAGGAGACGAATCGCGTCCATTGTTGAAGGGTACGGATGGGACCATGGAAGAGAACGAGATTCTACGGGTTTTGAACGCGAGAATGCCATACTATGATTTTGCCAGGGATATTGAGATAATAACTGATGAGAAGAGTGTCTATGATGTTGCAAAAGAGGCAATAAAAAAACTGGATGGTCTTAAATGAACGATTATGGCGTAAGGGTCGCGGTCAGACAATCCACCCTAGAAGGGGAAGTCGTTGCTTCGCCATCAAAGAGTCAAACTCACAGGGCACTAATCTGTGCCACTTTAGCAGAAGGAATTAGCACAATCTACAATCCACTGCTGTGCGACGACACTGAGGCCACACTCAACGCTTGCAAAGTACTTGGAGCTGAAATTCTCACCAAGAACGAAGAGAAAATAGTCATTCGTGGAATAGGAGGCAGAGTGGTAACACGAAGTGGAGAAATCTTCTGTGAAGAATCCGGATCCACGCTTCGCTTCATATCACCTATTGTTGCAGTTTTTGATGCCGAAGTCACCTTCAGAGGAAAACACAGTCTCGCAAGGAGACCAATCAAGGAACTATTGTCAGTCCTTGAGAATCTTGGTTCAGTTACCGAATTCCTTGGGCCAAGAGACTCCCTTCCGTTCAAGATTATTGGAGCCAGAGAGACATCAGGAACTGACTTGAGGATCAGCGGTAATGTAAGTTCACAGTTCGTCTCAGGACTCCTTTTTGCGCTCCCATTAGTGGATGGAGAAAGTAAGATCACGATTACAACCGACTTGGAATCAAGGAATTACGTAGAGCTTACTGTGGACGTGCTGGAGAAGTTCGGAATACGAATCGAGAAATCTGATGATCTCAGGAATTTCACTGTCAAGGGAAGACAGAAATATCTCGCAACGGACTTTTTGGTAGAAGGTGATTACTCATCTTCTGCTTTCCTCATGGTAGCGGGTGCTCTTTCAGGTGGAGAATCTGGAGTGACAGTAAGGAACCTGAAGAGAGACTCGAGACAGGGAGACCGGAGGATTGTGGATATTTTAGAGGAAATGGGAGCTAGAATTGAGGTCGGAGAATCATCGGTCACTGTAAAGAGGAGCGAGCTGGTCGGATGTATGGTAGATGCGAGGAATGTTCCGGATCTGGTGCCGGTCATTGCTATAGCCGGAATTGGTGCGGCTGGAATCACAACCATAAATGGTATTGGAAGGCTCAGATTGAAGGAGAGTGACAGAGTATTCTCGGTAGAGAAGATGATAAGACAGCTCGGATGTACCGCTTTGGTCGGCTCTGACTCTATTAGCATATCGGGAAAATGCACCGCTAAATCCAAGACTTTCCTTGATTTTGACGATCATAGGCTAGTAATGGCCAGCTGCGTTGGTGGCTTAGCTGTAACGGGGGAAGTTTTTATAAATAATCCCTCTGCAATCAAGAAATCGTATCCAGATTTTTTCGATCACATAAGACGACTGGGAGGAGACGTCATGACCGTGAGTAATGCTTTGGGAGAGAGTCTCAGACTTAGCGTTTTCGGAGAGAGCCATGGCAAGAGAATTGGAGCCTTTCTCGAAGGAGTTCCGAAGGGGATTCGGGTCAAGAGAGAATACATTCAGCAGGAACTCGAAAAGAGGAGAAGCACCAGTCACCTCACAACTCAGAGAAAGGAACCTGATATCGTTGAGATTGTCAGCGGAATCAGAAGCAATGTGACAACGGGTCGGAGGATCAGGCTCGAGATAAGAAATATGGACGTAAGATCAGAACTTTACGAAAAGAACAGAAATTTCATAAGACCGGGACATGCCGACTATACAGCTCGACAGAAGTACGCTAGCGTGTTCGATTTCAGGGGAGGGGGATTCCTCTCGGGAAGAATGACTGCGTGCTTTGTTGCAGCAGGTGCAATAGGCAAGAAGATTCTTGAACCTCAGGGGATAAGAATACTCTCCCACATTGTTCAAATAGGAAACGTAAAGAATCAGACAGAACCATCAGACGAATCTATCGAAAATTACGGATTTCCGAGTGTTATCAAGTGCACCGACCCTGTGAAAACAGGAGAGATGGAGACTGCGATTGAGACTGCCAGAAAAGAGGGCGATTCTCTGGGAGGAATCGTAGAGTGCAGAATAATAGGGTTGCCGGTTGGTGTTGGAGAACCGATCTTCCATTCGATCGAGGGGAGAATTTCTCAGGCGATGTTTTCCATTCCTGCCGTAAAGGGCATAGAATTTGGGTCTGGATTTAAGGGTGCAGGGATGAGAGGCAGCGAGAACAACGACCCTGTTTCGATCAGAGGAGAAAGTGTGATCACTCTCACCAATAACTCTGGGGGAATTCTTGGAGGCATCAGCAATGGCATGCCGGTCGTGTTCAGGGTGGCAATCAAGCCGACTTCTAGTATCGCAAAGGAACAACAGACTGTCAATTATGCCAAGCACGAAGATGTGAGATTTTCAGTCAAGGGGAGACACGACCCGTGCATAGCAGTTCGTGCTCCACCTGTCGTTGAGGCAATGGCTGCGTTGACCTTAGCGGATCTCATGATAGCCGGAGGATCTGTCGACAGAACGTAGAGGTGTTATGATGGATTTGAAAGAATTGAGAAATAAAATTGATCAGATTGATTCTGAAATTTTGAGTCTCTTGAGCGAAAGAATGCTACTCTCTATTAAGACAGGAAAGATCAAGGAAAGGATAGAAGACAAGGCCAGAGAAAACGAGATTCTTACATCCTTGAGGACGCGAAAGGATCGTCTCCTGCCTTCGTCATTCACTGAAAAGCTCTACCTTGACATAATGTCAGAATCCAAGAGATTACAGAGAGAGAAATTAAGACTGATAGGATTTCAAGGAGAGAGAGGTGCTTTTGGAGAGATCGCCTGTCAGGCATTTGACAACTCTCACGTCCCGGTGCCTTGCCTGGAGTTTTCGGATGTTTTCGAGGGAGTATCTAGTGGTGAACTCGACTTCGGCGTAGTTCCAATAGAGAATTCCTCGGAAGGTTCATTGACATCCGTCAGTCACTTGCTGACCGAAAGAGAGGTGAACATTGTCGGAGAAGTGCTCCTTCCAGTTCATCATTCTCTCCTAGGTCTCGGGAGCGTAAACTTCGCAGATGTAAAGATTGTATATTCACACCCTCAAGCACTTGCACAGTGCAGAAACTTTATTGCAGACAACAAATTGGAACCTAGACCTTACTACGATACCGCGGGTGCCGCCGCAATGATTGCGAAAGAAAAACCCATAGCAGCAGCTGCAATAGCAGGAAGCATTTGTTCAAGTCTGTATGGTTTGAAGATTCTTAAAGAAGGGATCGAAGATTCGGAATCAAATTTCACGAGATTTGTCGTCATCTCGAAACAGAAATTCTCTGGGAAAGGCGATAAGTGCTCTATCACTTTTTCGACGGAAGACAAGGTCGGAGCACTTACTTCGATTTTGAGCATCTTCAAGAAAGCAAAGATAAATCTAACCATGATAGAATCCATACCTTCAAGGAATTCACCGGGAAGGTCAAAATTCCTGATAGATTTCATGGGTTCGGACCTCGAAGAAAGGACAGTTGGGGCGATAGGTAAGATAAAAGCCCAAACTATTGGATTCAAACTTCTAGGTTGTTATAAGAGTTGATCGAAATGAAAATCGTAATAATTGGAATTGGAAAAATGGGATCCTGGCTTACCAATTCTCTACACGATGATAATGAAATAGCGATCTACGATACCGACCAGAAGAGAAGGGGTGATGTTAAGGGAGTAGCCGTGATATCTTCCCTGTCGGAGATCGAAATTTTTAGGCCGGATATCTTGATAAACGCTGTAGACCTGAAGAATACTATAAGAACTTTTGACGAAGTTTCCCCCTACGTATCTGAGAAATGCATCCTAGCCGACGTAGCGTCAATAAAAGGAGATCTATCAACTTACTATTACAAGTCGGGACACAGATTCATCTCCACACACCCGATGTTCGGACCGACAAATGCAAACATGTACTCACCAAGGGGAGAGAACGCCATAATAATAAGAGAATCGGACGAGACAGGAAAGGAGATGTTTAGAGATTTCTACCGACAGATGGGGCTGAAGATTTACGAGTTTTCGTTCGCCGAACACGATTCTATGATGGCATACTCTCTGACATTGCCTTTTTCATCTTCAATGGTCTTTGCTGCCTGCGTAGACACGTTAGCTGTACCCGGAACCAATTTCAGAAGACACATGGAGCTGGCCAGGGGTTTACTCTCCGAGGACGATGGTTTGCTTTCCGAGATTCTCTTTAACCCCAAGTCAATTGCTCAGCTTGAGAAGATAACCTCTAGACTTGAGTTCTTGAAGCACATTATAAAGGACCGCGACTATGAAGAGGCGGGAAAATTTTTCGACAAGCTGAGAGAGAACATAGGTAGGTGATACGGTCAGCTTTAAAGCGACATTGCTCGTAACTCCGTGTTCTGACCATTCTTTGCAGCCGATGTTCACTCGATGAAAAGTGCATCCTATGGTTTTCCAAGAGCTAGTCTCCGTCGCCTATTCACCCTACTGGAAAAATCAGACTCTGTCGAGTTTCATTATTGGTTTCAAAGAGTCGTGTCAGTTAGAATCAGTTAGTTTTTTATCATCATATTCATAGGGTGCTTAGCGAGCGTGGTGTAGCCTGGTAACACGTGAGCTTGCCAAGCTCATGCCTCGGGTTCAAATCCCGGCGCTCGCACCAGCATAAAAGTTCATTCCTATTGCATAGAGACCGGTTCTGACAGCTAGTTTCTTTAAACGCCAGCTGAAGAATGTGTGGAATATGATAATACACAAGTAATTGAAGATGCCGAATGGTTTTATCCTGCTTGTGCAACCAATTTGCTTGTCAATCCGGCCTCCTTCATGTTCATAATAAGTGGTAACTTCCCTGCCTAAAATTGCTTCTTCCTTGGAACGAGACTCACGGTATTGTAGGTCTACTACAACTTTAGACTCTTCCTGACTCTGACTATCAGGAGCTGATATCTTGGATCCTTCCTCGCATCTGCAAAAAGCGGGGAGTACATCAGCCAGGAATATTGAAGACCGTGTTGATCCATGGCACTGTTCTCGTATTCGAAGAACGAGTCCAGATCACCAAGTGCGTAGTGGATAAATCCGATCTCATTGAGGTTGACGGGTCCAGTCCATCCTTTTTCGATCTCTTTGATTGCCCCCAGTGCACCGTTCCTGTCACCTGAGCGCGCTGCAATGAACCCTTTCATCCACTTCATCCATCGGCTTGTGGGTTCCTCGCTCTCCGCCAGAGAATAGTGCTGCTTTGCCTTCTCTAAGTCACCCTTGCAGAGATAGTATTCTGACAGAGCCCTGTCAGTTCCGGCAGGAGCCAGCAGTGCGGTCTTTTCCCAGTGGTTCAGCGCGTCTCTTTCCCTGCCAACATAGTAGTAGAAAATACCCAGTCTAGAAACGTATTGAGGCATCAAGGGACTCAAACGGTAGCACGCCTCGCTGTGTTTGATTCCGTTCTCCAGATCCCCTTTGACGAACTCGACACTGGAGAGTATAAAGTGAGCCTCTGGAAGGCTGGGATTGAATTCAAGCGCCATTCTCGCTTCTGCCTCGCACCCGGGAATGTCGTCCAAGAAGAATTTTAGAATGGCGTAGATTGCGTGTGCTTCTGCAAGTTGAGGGTCTAGTTGAACCGCCTTCTTCACTGCTAGTTCTACCTTGGGAATCACCTTCTCGTCTGGTTCGTAACCCTCATTGACGAGCAATACGTAGCACTGTGCTACCCCGGCATAGGCCCTTGCGAAGTTTGGATCGAGTGAAATCGCCTGTTCGAAGAGCACTATCGCCTGTCTGTAGGAGGGCTCAGATCCATCTCCGAAGAGCTGTTTCCCCCGGAGGTACAGCGTGTAAGCCTCGGTGTTTTCCGTAGACTTCTTCTCTATCACCCTTCTCTCTTCGCCCACCAGCTTGATCCTCAACTCTCCAGCTACCTTCTCCGCTATTTCTGATTGAATCGCGAACACATCCTCAAGTTGCCTGTCATAGTTCTGTGCCCACAGATGACCCTCTGTTGCAGTGTCGATGAGTTGTACGGTTACCCTGACCCTGTGACCCGCCTTCCTCACGCTTCCTTCGAGCAACGATCCTACCCCAAGTTCTCTTGCGATCTCCTTTGCTTTCTTTGTCGTTCCCTTGTATCCCATCACCGAAGTCCTAGCGATCACGGTGAGCTGCCGAACACCTGAAAGAGAGGTGATCAGCTCCTCCGTCATTCCGTCGACGAAGTACCCATCCTCCGGATCTGGACTCATGTTAGTGAGGGGAAGCACTGCGATGCGATTTCTGTACTGATCTTTTGAATCTACCAAGCCGGAGTCAGTTTCACCAACTATCGTCACGAACTTGTTTGCTAACTTCGCATGCGAGGACTGAACGGACGACCAGAAGTTCTTGTTCTCCTCGTCACCTGGAGTAAAGAGGTAATCATACTTCACTCTGTCCTCCCCGACGGGTATGCGCTGAGCACAGGCTACCGACACACCCGTAAGTTCTCTCGAACTCGAGATCTCCGGTTTGACCGCGAGGTAGTAGAGTGCGATTTTTTCAATCTCTCTTATGTGTATTCCTCTTCGGGAGGCCGATTCTAGTATGTGTGTAGCTGCAATCAGGACCTTGTCCCCAGTGTCGAGGGCAGGGATCGTGATCTCGTTGCTTCTGAGAATTCTGCTTAGTAGGTCGGTTCCTTTAGGTCTGGATCTCATAATCTCTTTCAGACCTTCGATGCTCCTTCCCCCACTTCCGGCCAGTACGTAACAGATCCTCTTGTTTGTCGGTCTTCCCGGTTCAAGGTATGGTATGAGTGCTTCGTAGGGCCACTTATCTCCTTCTCTGGAGTCCACTTCGTCCACAAAACACATAACCGGCTTTTTAGACTCGTCTATCGTCTCAAGCTGCCTCCGGAACTCAGACTCACCTGTCTGGGCCAGGTTCAGCTCTTTGAATTCGATTCCGCTACCAAGTGCCCTGGTTAGCTCATTTACGAAGTGAGATTTTCCGCTCCCTGGTGCACCCCAGATTAGGAAACTCTCACGCCCAGGTGTCTCGTTCATCAGGCTAGAAGAAATCTTCAGCCTGAAGTCTTTCAGGACATTTCGTACGGAATCCTTGTATCTAACGTACCCTCCGACTATCCTATACCTCTCCAGACTCAGTTGTTCCAGATCAGATAGAAGCGTCTTAGCCTCTTCTTCGGGCAAGTCGGAGATCATTCGAAATCACAAATTCCTAAATAGTCGCTAATAGGAGGCGGATTAAAATACTATTTGTTCAATAGTAACGGGTCAATCTCATGTCCCCGTCATAGACCTACGATACTGATTCGGGTCCGTCTCGCTCTTGTCTTTCCCTCCTTTGATTTGAGATCGCCAACTACCGGTACGATTGCAGATTTCATTATCGGGATGCCCGATATGTTCTCTGTTCAGCAAAGATCACATTATATTTTGATGACGCCGTTGTACAATCTGGTAACGATGGAGGAGAGCCCCAGTGATGTGCTGAAGGATCGTTGGCATCACTTATTAAGAAAGCCCTAAAGTCAGGAATAGGAATACTTCAACGTTAAGCAGGATGACTTATTGGATCCGCTTCAGTCTGACGACACCACTTATCTCCCCGGTCATTACTTCCTCGTTGGTCTGATTGACACAGCTCGTCCCGATGCTCAGCCTCATATATCTTTCATCGGTTTCAGCCTTAGTGATTTCTGCCTCGCATTTTATTGTGTCCCCAACGTATACGGGTTTAAGGAAATGAAAACAGCCATCTCTCGCGATAAAATTCATGTCTCCTCCCAGCTTCGTGGGAATGGTCGCGGTCAATAGTCCCTGCACCATTATTCTGCCGAGACTGTCGGGTTGCATGTGGTGAATTCCTTTGTCTCCGGACAGATCTCCAAAGAGTCTAACGTCCTCATTTGTGAAAGTCCTGGTGTGAGTCGTTTTCTGTCCAATTTTTATTTCCATTATAATCAGCTACATCGGGATTTGGTATTATTTCGTTTCGAATTTCTAAGGTATCGCCGTCAAAGCAAATTCAATGGAAAGGATAGAAACGGATCGTCTTCGGTGACGTCACTGGATGTACGGTTCATAGATTGAAGGGTACGATTTCACAAGGTACAGGTTGACGTCCAGCACATTCACGTAGGGAGTACCGAAGTAGAACAGCGTGTATTGTCTGTACTTGAGCAGCGTGGCATTGAGCACCGATTCCGGAATTCCAGTGGAATTGTGAATCCTTGGAATCTGACTTATGGCATCACTCATAGTTATGTCGGGATCCACTCCAGAAGCTGAACCGTTCCTTGGATGGAAGAAGACGGGCACGGTGAAATTCTGCGCAATCAGGTCTGATCCGATAGACTTACCTTCGTAGTACACCTGAGAGCCATTGGCCTGCCACGGCATTGCTACCTGCCCGATTCCAGTCATGACCAGAGGAAACACCAGTCCGCATATCACTACAGAAATCAGAGTGAGTCTGACTGCAGCAGACAGGTTCTTCATGCCTCTCACAGTGTCACCCCCACGACAGTTATCAGGACCGCTATGAGTTTGATCGCAATGAACGGAAGCACGATTCCTCCCAGACCGTAGATTGTTATGTTCTTGAGGAATATCTTCATCGTACTGGAGGGCTTGAATACGTTGCCTCTCAACGCGAGCGGTATCAGCGCCGGGATAATGATTGCGTTGTAGATCAAGGCTGAGATGACCGCTAGATGGGGTGAGAGGTGCATCAGGTTGAGTGCACCGAGCTCCGGCAGTGCTCCAAACATGATGGGCACTATCACGAAGTATTTCGCTATATCATTGGCTATGCTGAATGTCGTTACTGTCCCTCTCGTCATGAGGATCTGCTTTCCTAACATCACCACGTCGATTATCTTGGACGGGTTTGATTCCAAGTCAACCATGTTTGCGGCTTCCTTTGCGGGCTCTGTCCCTGAAGCCATAGCGAGTCCGACATCAGCAGCGGAGAGAGCGGGAGCGTCGTTTGTTCCGTCTCCTATCATGGAGACTATCTTCCCGTCCTTCTGCTCTTCCTTCACGAATTCGTACTTCGTTTCTGGTCTTGCCTTGGCAATATAGTCATCAATTCCGACATCCTTGGAGATCACGCCAGCAGTGAGTGGCTGGTCTCCAGTGACCATGACGACCTCTATGTCCATTTCCCTAAGCGCTTTGATCTTCTCCTTGACGCCAGGTTTTACCTCATCCTTGAGCTTTATGAAACCGAGGACATCACCCGCTTCTGCAACGGCCATTATGGTCGCACCATCCTCGGATATCTTCTGCAGGGTAGAATCGAAATCCGGAGGTTTTACCTTCACAAAATCAATGATCGCATCTGGGGCTCCCTTGACTATCTCCAGCTCCTGCTGCTGCTCCTCAGACGAGAATTTTCTTCTCAGCCTCTTCCTCTGCAGTATTCCTCTACCACCCTTGGGAAGTCTGAATTCCTGGAGGTCACTCATCTTGATGCTGCTTCTCCTCGTCGCAGCACTGAATTCTTCGAACTCGGATCTCTCAATAGTACCGAATGCCTGCGGTACGAATCCCTGGTTGTACGCAAGTTCAACGATACTCTTTCCCTCCGGGGTGTCATCGTCCCAGGACGAAAGAAGTGCAGCTTCTCCGACTTCCCTTTCGGTGTGATTACCCGAAGGCACAAACTTCACCGCCTTCCTCATTCCCCTCGTGATTGTGCCTGTCTTGTCAAGGAGAAGTGCATCGGTGTCACCCGATGCCTCAATAGCTTTTCCCGACTTTGCGATGATCCTTTTCACTGACATTCTATTTATTCCAGATATCCCGATGGCTGGGAGAAGTGCGCCTATAGTAGTCGGGAGGAGACAGACATAAAGCGCTATGACTACAGCCAGGTCTATCCCAAGCTTCAGTTCCACACCCAGGAACAGCAGTGAGACTATTATTATCGTGAAGATCGCAGAGAACCCGGCTATCAGGATAGTCAGTGCAATCTCGTTGGGTGTCTTTGGTCTTGAAGAAGATTCTACAAGGCTTATGAGCTTGCTGACATAGGTCTCATCTGGATTGGAAGAGACTCTTGCGACCAGGATGTCAGTCGTCACGACCGACCCCCCAAGAAGCGTAGATCCAACGGATTTCCGGACGTTGGCCGATTCACCCGTGAGCAGTGACTCGTCCACCATGGCGATTCCTTCAAGGACCTCAGAATCGATCGGTACCTTGTCGCCGTGGTCTATCAGAATGATGTCCCCCTTGTGGAGCTGGTCGGATGGTACGATTTCCAGGTCTTTCCTATTCGACGACCTCATTCTCTTGGCGGTCATCTGTTCCTTCATCTTTCTGAGGCTAGAAGCAGTGTTACGAATCTGTGCCTCTGCGATGGAATCTGAGAGCGTGCTGAACCATACGGTAAGGATGAGTATGATGGCGACTTCGGAATAGAACAATCTTTCAGTGGGACTGGATACTAAAGGAATCAGTGTGGGGTCTAGGGCCATAACCAGAACTATAACGAATGTAAGTTCAGTAATGAACATCACTGCGTTGTTCTTCAATACCCATGGATTTAATCTCTTCAGAGAGTCTTTGAGGATAGAGGGCCAGTGGAGCCTGTTCTCATTCAGGTTCGCCGTTTCAGATGCCAAAGATCACACCCCCGAAACTGTTCTTGAATCCCTGCAGGAATTGTAGAATTGGTCCCAGTACTAGGAATGGGAAGAAGGTAAGGACCGTAAGGATGAATATGCTGATTATGAGGATTACAACAAAGCTTAGACTCCCAGTCTTCAGCCCCTGGCTCGGACTCCTCTTCCTTATGGCAACGCTATCTGCAATCGCAAGCATGAAGAGTATGGGCAGGAATCTGCCGGCCCACATTACAATACCGGTTGCGACATTGAAAAACACAGTGTTACCAGAAGCTCCCAGAAAATCAGAGCCGTTGTTGGAGGCTGCGCTGGTAAATTCGTAGAATATCTGAGTGAAACCGATCGAATTAGTGGTCAGGCCTGTTGCCTTCTCAGCTCCGATTGCAAAAGCAACTACTGTCGGCACCAAGATAATGATGGGATGTGTGAGAAACGCGGCCACTGCCAGTTTCACATCCCTTCCCTCTATCTTGATTCCAAGGTACTCTGGTGTTCTGCCAGCCATCAGTCCCACCAGGAATATCGTGACGATCACAAACATGACTAGGTACATTGCACCTACTCCATTGCCACCCGGAGCACCCTGGATCAGCATGCCAAAGAATGCAGTCATTATGACCACGGGGTTGAATGCGGATAGAGATGCGTTCACCGAACCTGTTGTGAAAGCGGTAGTCGTAACGGTCCAGAAGACCGAAGCGACGCTACCAAATCTCACCTCCATTCCCTGTGCAATGTGCGTCGTTGGAAGGAATGCCAAAATGAGATCTATTCCGTATATCGCATAGGCTGCAAGGAAGAGTGTCCTTCCTTCCTTGTTATCCCCAACCATTCTTCCGAACATGAACAGAATCGACGTGGGAATGAACATCATCAGGCCCATTTCAAACAAATCTGACAACTGGCTCGGATTCTGGAGAGGATAGGCTGAGTTTGCTCCAAAGTAACCTCCCCCATTGGTTCCCAGCTGCATTATGGAAACGAGTGACGCGATCGGCCCCTTGTAGAGTATCTCGTAGGCATCCCTCTGGAGCGTTGGTAGAGACGAATATCCCCCAAGTGCCTGAGGGATTCCGAGGGCGATAAGCACTATCGTCGCTACGAAGGCCAGAGGCAGAAGCACTCTGGTCAGTGACCTCACATAATCGAAGTAAAAATTCCCAATTGACTTGGTCTTTCCTGCAAACCCTCTGATGACAGCGACGCCAGCGGCCAGCCCCGTAGCAGCCGACGTAAACTGAAGGAACTGGATTGCAGACATTTGACTGAGGTAGGAGAGCGTGGTCTCTCCGTTATAGTGCTGAAGGTTGGTGTTAGAAGAGAAAGAAAGCACAGTGTTGAGTGCAAGGGACCATGACACTCCTGAATAGTGCATCGGATTCAGCGGCAGGCTCTGCTGGAACATCAATATGAAGAAGGCGAGGACGGCCTGCCCGACATTGAGGAGAAATAGCGCGGTGAAATACTCCTTCCATCCCATTTTCT
>JAJYMI010000031.1 GCA_021787125.1 Thermoplasmata archaeon
GTCGTACCATACGTCCGCATTTGAGGCAAGATACATACGGAACAGGTCCGCACCATACTTACTCTTGATCGTGAGGAGGGGGTACACGTTCCCCTTGCTCTTGCTCATCTTCTGCCCCTCCGATATCACCATACCGCCGGTCGATATACCAACCGGCCATTCATTGCTCGGGAAGATCGCAACGTGGTTGAACAGGTAGAATGTCAGGTGGTTGGATATGTGAGGGTAACTGGTGTGCCTCAAATCGACGGGATACCAGAACAGGAACTCGTTTCTTGCCTCGCTGATTGCCTTCTTTGTGTTCTCGCTCTTCTTCGAGACGTCACCATTTCCGAAGAATATGTGGTTGAAAACTTCGTCGTCAATCTCGTCGAACTTCATCCTTCTGAGGAAGGGCATTATCGTGTAGACCACGGTATAAATGGTCGAGTCGCTGAGACTCTCGATTACCCATTCACTGTCCATCGGGAGTCTGGTACCAAGTCCTCTCTTTCTGGCACACGGTCTTTCCTTTATCCAGTCCACGGTCTGAAGGAACTGGTTTTTCAGGTTTTCAGGTCTGAGGTCCATCCTTTCTATCAGGCCCCTTACCTTCTCCTTCCACTCCTCTATTGAGTAGTCTATGAACCATTGATTCTTGATTACCGCCACGATGACTGGATTCCCTTCCCTTGTCTCGGCCTTCCTTGATGTTTCATAGACCGGAATTGCGATCCCCATCTGAGTGAGGTCTTCTATTATCTCGTCCTTGACGTCCTTCACTATCTTTCCCTTGAACTTGCCTCTCAGGATCGTTCCGTGATAATATTCCTGCTCGTAGACGTACTTTGTTGCCTCAATCAGTTTCTCCCTGTCATTCAGATTAGAGATTCCAAATTTCTTTCTTACCTCTTCCATATCCAGGTGTTGACCCGCTATCTCAATGACCTGGATGTAGTCGGGTTTCTCGGATATCTCCATCAATCCGACGTGGTCCCAGATGGAGTGTGCGGGCACTGAATAATCGACGCCCGTGCCTATCTCCGGATCAACGAATTTTCCAGGAAGTACGGGTATCTCCCTCGAGTAGAGCGGTTCCTTTGCTGTCTTGTGAATGTAATCTCCAACACTGACATCGGACACGAATTCCGCATCCCTCTGGTACTTGAGTTTCTCGAAGGCTCTCTTGCTGACGATGAAATTCTGGCCCCTCATTCTTATCCTGCAGTACTGTGCCTCAGGGTTCAGGAAGATGTTGGTGACCCCATCTAGTGTCTCAGGCCTGACGGTCGAAGCCAGTAGAATGTCGTTACCAACATAGAAAAATACGCCAGTAAATTGAGTGATGGAAACTTTGTCCGTGTCCCCCTCCAGTATATCATCTTCCCCAACAGGATTTCCTTCCTCTGCGGAGTAAAGGATGGGATAGTCTCCGATCTTGATGAGCTTTTTTTCCTGCAGGAGCCGGAACTGCCACTCTACGAACTTGTTGTAAATTGGTTCTCCTGATGTGAATTTTCTCGTCCAGTCAATGGAAAAGCCCATGTTGGTGAAGTCATTTATTATCCTCTCCGAAAAGTATGATGCTATATTTGATGGAACCGAAAATTCGGATACTTTTGAAGGATCATCACCGTACAGTTCTAGATAGCTCTTGTAGAGATTTATTGTAGTCTGGTCTCCGTGCTCGATCTTCTTACTGAAGGCCAGAACGGGAGTTCCAGATATGTGAAAACCCATCGGATAGAGCACATTGAACCCCCTCATCCTCTTGTACCTTGCAACTATGTCGCCGACCGTATAGGTCCTGCCGTGACCTATGTGCAGAGCTCCGTTACAGTAAGGCCAGGGGACGGTCAAAAGGAATTTCTTTCCATTTGGTTTTGGTTCAAAGGCCTTTTCGTTCTTCCATCTGCTTAACCACTTCTCCTCTATTGCACTGAAATTATATCCCACAAAAACACCTCAGCCTATAATCATGACAGCTGCTGCAACAACGGTCGTCCATTCCTCGACCCTCTTTACGGTGGATGACGCCGTAGAATTTCCCGTCAGGAGAATTGCATCGTTCAGCCTGAATTTTCCGTGCTCGTCTAGCTGGTAAGAATCCGAACCCATGGTGCTTGCTAGCATCTCTGCTGCAAGTTCTTCAGCGAATTTCCCGGATGCTTCTGGAGTCTCCCCGAAGCTGTGATGTTCGCTTATGTATCCGTACATAGTCCTGTTTCTAGGTATTGCAAATCCTACCGAAGCGGTGATCAGTCTGTTGAGTTCGTTTGAGCTATTTCTGGCCAGGACTAAGAATAAGATTTGCCCTGGTTTCAGCTCTCTTAACCCTTCTTCTCTATCGATAAGCTCTGCGTTCGGAGGAAAGATAGAACTCACCTCGACGAGGTTGTACTTAGCAATATCTGCGTCCCTGAGTGCATTCTCAAATGATCCTAGCTGGCTCCGATGCGTTCCCACTCCCTTTACAAAGAATATTTTTCGAGGAATCATTGATGGCATTTCATTGGTTAATCACATCGTGGTTTAATCCTTTTCGAATTTGCCAAATGACGCTTACCTTCCAAAGGAGATAGCTAAGAATTGCTCAATTGGGGGTAGTTGAATGCTCGAAGATTTTCTAATCCATCGATTTTTCTTGAACTCAAATCAAAAGGTTTAATATCATTAGTATAATACTAATAAATGGAA